>JAUSPM010000271.1 GCA_030655675.1 Methanosarcinaceae archaeon
GTAAAGCTTCCGGAAGGGTTTTTAATTTAGTTCTTGACTGGATTTCAAAATTTGGTGCTCTTGGACTCGGTATTTTCAACATCAATTCATACGAATCTAAAACCAAATCCTTCAAATCCTCTTTATTAAATTCAACTGCCATTATACTCTCCTCCTGTAATTTCCACCTGCTTGATGACGATTATCATTTCCGTAACTCTTTCTTGGACCCTGGTCGGAATTCGATATGCTTTTCAATTGATTCAAGATATTGTCTTTGTTTTCCACATTCTCACATTCAAGTATTAATGGTAATTTGTCAATTCGACCGTTTAGATTCTGTTCAATTATCTTTATGTTCCAGAGTGTGTACTTCAAAAGATTCTGTGCATACTGGAAATCATGGTCTTTTACTGATCCAAAAAGATAATCACCAAATTCTTTGTTCGTCTCTCGTTTTTTGCGAAGTATTCCCTGTGCCTGGTTTGCTTGTACATTCTGAGGCGGAGCAGGTGTATAATCAAAGACTATCTTACGAATTTGTGTAAGGTCATCTGACGAATTGACAGCACTCATGATCTTTCGGATCTGGCTTGTAGAATATGCCTCAATTTTAGGACCGTTTTTAATCACAGCAATCGCAGCCAATCCCCACGAATCCCTATTGATCTGTGCCATATCGTTCATATTTTTCCCCCTGTGAAATATACATCACCATATCCACTGTTAGTCATTTCACCCACACCATATACTTCAAGAGCAGCCAGGGCACTGTGATTGTTTGAAGTGATCTCTGCACAGCTACCATGCCCGATACACGGTTTGACCTCTGAAACCTTATTATCGTTCTTTATGGACCAACCTCTGGCAATTCCTTCATTGAGTAACTGTTTAACCTGATCATTATTATCCAGATTAAACTGCAATTTCCCCTCATATCCACTGAATGTAAGTGTTTTTGTTGCACATTCATTGAATATATTTCCATATTCAGTCCCAAATCCAATGATAGAATTGTCTTGGTTCATCAGGATCATTGGAGAATTGGCCACCATCATCAAATTTGAAATCTCTGATATTTCACTGGCTCGTTTCTCGATTATATCACTGACTTGTGATTCACGAATCTCACTAAAAGCCACAGTTCCATATCCTCTGGACCGATATCCGCCAAGCCCTGCAAAAACTCCGGCTTCATTTAGTACCCTTTTCATGTTATCTGCAAATTCATCTTCAACAATACAACGGAAACTGAATTTTGTCTTTGGGGAAACACTTTCCACATGATAAGGTGACAACTCAAAATCTGAACCCGGACTTGTGTGTCCACCTCGTGTGATAGGGCATTTCGTCTCTATATGTTTCTTCACATCAGCTTTTTCGAGTTTTCCCGTGATAAATGAATCCTTTGTAACGAAACCCGCTACTTTTTTGCCTTCATGCAAACACTTCTTCCCACTAACAATGTTATTGCACTCTTTTATTCCGTATTCCATCAGATTATCACATTTTTTACACCATTTAAGTGAAACAGGTGATGCCACAGTGGGTTTTTCAGTTAAGGTATTTTTATCAACATAAACAGGAAGTGCATCTTTGAAGAACACACCTGTTTTACTCATATCCGTATCTTCACTGATCCGAATTTTGTCAAACAATTCCCGTTCATTTGAATGAAGATAATATCCTACCATCCCACGAATGGTTCTGCCAGGCAAATATCCCAATGTCTCTGAAAACGTTCCGCTCTTTTTTCCAGTCCCTATGTGCAAAGATGACACTGCTGTAATTGTACCGGTAAGTTCAATCAAAAGAACCACCTCCTTTCAAGAAATTTTCATATGAGATCTGATCCAGCGATTCGATAGTGAAACTTCCAAGACCGCGTGATCTCTCTCCCCCAAGACCATAATGTGCCATCGAATGAAGACTGCCTTTTAGAAGTTTTTCCTCGTCTTCGTTCAGACTTTTCATGATTATATGACCCGTGAATTTACACCCTTTAGGTACGACGCGAGTTTGGAATAATGCACCTTTTTTGTTTGAAAGTGTGTCTCTGTCAATTGAAACATGCATTCTTGATGCTGATATTACTTTACCATGTGCTGTAAAATCAGTGACCCTTATCTTCCCTTCACGATATTTTCCACCGGTATCGTTTGGCATCCCGAATACACGGCAAACATTACAGCCGTAATCTCCATTTTTAAGTTCTTCACAGGTTTTGATCGGGCGCTTTTTATCATCTGAAGCATCATCCATCTCAAGATCGCCTGTAATCCAACAATCAATGCCTTGTATACTACGTAGTATGCGTTCAGCTTCAGTCCGCATAACACCTTTCACATGGGTTCCGGGAATATAGGGGATGTTATCAGCATCTCGCAAATAGTCTATTGTTGACCCTTTTGCTTCACTGGATGTATGAAAATCACTTCCCGCAACAAGTGTAATTCTCCAGATGTTCATATTCTTCCCTCCTCGTTGTCATGCCACAGATGTGGGATTATCATCTTTGATGCATTCAGTACTTCGTCGTTTAGCAACACGTCTGCCATCCACTCACAATCATCCAGACCGATATCACGTGTCTTGCGCTGAATTGATGAATACATGTATTTGATAAGGTTCAAGCGTTCATGTTCTGATGTACCGCATGTAATAATATCAGAAATTAGCGTGCGGTCTTTATTCAATGCAAAGTCGATCATATTGTTGAGTTTAAGTAAATTATTGTTACCAATATCATCATTTTCCAGTACAAATGTACTGAATTCATTGCTTGGCATTGCAGAACTAATAGCTGTTATCGCAATCGCGCCTTTTGGAATTTGAATAATGTCAAAGTTATCGGTCGTTGTATTTTTCCTGAACTGTTCCTTTGCTTTAGATTCCATATTCCTTGCAGCATTTAGCAAGAAATGTATAGGGAATTTGCTATCGGCAATAGCAATACCACAGGATATTGTCACAATTGGATTTTTAAATGTACTGCCGTCGTGGAATTCAGTTTCAAATGTAAATTGTTCTGCAACATTGTTTACCAGCGTTTCTGCAAATTGAACAGCTCCTTTGGCGTTCATTATGATCAGAACGTCATCTCCGCCAGAATATAGGACATCAATACCAATATACTCATCATTTCCAATGCGATTGGCTATGAGTGGGCGGTTGTCTGGATCTTTTATGAAATCATTTATTGTTGATTTTATAATACCATCAAACTTTGATGCAAACCGATGGCTTTTGTAGGTGTATTCTGCAGGTGTGGTGGTCTGCTGGAACATTCTCCCCATCATATTACCATCGATAACGATCGCAGCTATGGAATTGCCTATATGGGTCAATTCGGTCGGACGCTGTAATCCACGGGCATCGGGTACATATTTTGTTGATATTTCAGATCTTTCCAGATTACCGATATCGTTTTTAATCTTACAGACTGCACACATTTCAAAACTGTCCGGTTTTTCTCGTTTGAAACAGTATCCACATACTGTTCTTGTGTTTGGCACGGTCTTTTTTTCGCGGTTCCTGTTCTTCTTTGCCTGCAACAGATCCTGTGAATCCTGTAGGACATCACCAAACTTCCCCCCCACTGTATCGAGTGGTGCTTCAAAAGTGATGACTGCTGCACTCAATCCTCCTTTAGATATGTCCTTTATTCCGCTCTCGATACTTTTTACAAGACTGTCCATACGCGATTTGGTATTTGGAACAAATGAAAGTAAATTTCCACCACCTGCAAATAGAACAGCTTCTCTGCATACGTCTTTTGCAATTATGTTCTTTGCACATTCCAAAGCATCGTCAACTATGGCACTT
>JAUSPM010000273.1 GCA_030655675.1 Methanosarcinaceae archaeon
ATATGTTTATAAAACATATATTATTAAAAATTGTGGAATGCGCTGAAAGCAATTGAAAATTCTATGTGTATGTAGGGCAACGCTGCGCTCTTGCGCGGGTGGTATAATCGTTTTTATCATGCACTCATTAAACACTCTGCACTACAACGCTGCACCAGCTATACAAATACTATTTTTTTAATTATTTAGGTCGTACTGGAAAAACAACAACATTTAAACGGTATGCAGTACATAAATAATTCTAATGTCTGCAAGGAATATCTCCCCCGCTGTTTTTATTATTTTCCTTATAATTACAATTATAATCACGTCAATCGTGTGTTTAGTGCCTACTGCTGCAGCCTATGATTTTCGTGATGAGAACATCTGGATATATCAGGGTAGTTTTGAGATTGGTGTGGGGGAACGTGCAGACACAGGCGACCATGTCATTAAGGTGCATGCGATAGATATGAATGGGGCGCCTGCATCCGCAACACTGCTCGTCTATAGGAACAAGGTCTATAAGGAATCTTTTTTTGTTGATTCGCTTGCAAATAATGAACATGTCTATGATGAGGCATTATTGATCAAAGTGCTGGATATCAAGGATGAAAAAGTATCTCTGGAAATTTACAAGCAGGAGTATGAACATGTTTGGATAACAGATATTGATAAAATAAAGCTTGTGAGTGGTGAGGAGATCACAAGCGGGGATTATACTATCAAGATCATTGGTTTTTCAGAGGATGGGGTTGCAGTTTCAATATCGAACGATGGGATGGTTGTCCAGGATATCTACAATACAGGTTTTTACAAAAAGTACAATGATGAGTTCATTGTGAAAGCCGTTTATTTAAATCAGGATCGGAAAGAGGTGTTTATGGAAACATATCGTCCAGGTGCACCGAATATTGAATTGTCGATGACGGCTGAACAGGATTTATATGATCCTAATACTCCCATCGAATATGATGTAGTTGTTCGGAATACTGGAACAGTGCCAATCAGAGGTGTTATTCTGGAAACATCTGTAACATCTGGTATTGTTGATAATCCGGTTCAGACGCACCATATTATCGAACCATCATTAAGCCAGACGTTTAAGGTCAATGTTATACCTCCAAAAAGTCCGCTTGGTACAAGTTTTACAGTAAAGACAAATGTGACCGGTTATGATTATAAAGGTGTCTCATATACAAATTCGACAACAATTAACACCAGTATCAATTCTTACATTGCTGTTGAGAAAAGTGTGGCGCCAGACGAACTATTCCTGAACAAAATGGTCTATGGAAAACAGGAAACCACTCGTATCAACCTGACAATCCACAATATGGCAGATTTTTCTACATCCGTTAATGTATATGATGAACTGCCGCAATCATTCCTGCCATTAGATATGGCATCTTTGGAGTGGACGGTTGTTCTTGAACCGGATTCATCCACCGTTATCACATATCAGGCAATGCCTACAATGACAGGAAATTTTACGTTATCTCCTGCTAGTGTGGAGTGGAAAAAGGATGGAGATACATTTATTGCACAAACCATCGGATCTCAAAACGTGATCGATGTTCATGGTACCAGGGTTTTTGCTGAAAAATTATTAAGCCGAAATGTATTGTATGTTGGGGAAAATACAGATGTAAGGATAATTCTCACAAACATTGGCGATGATGAGGCAGAGGTCAGTTTTTCAGATACAATTCCGATGGGAGTCAAAGTCATAGCCGGTGAATCTGGATGGAACGGTAATTTAGTAGCCGGTGAGAGAAAAGATCTAATATATACCATTCAAATCGAGGAGGCAGATATTACTGCTCTACCCGGAGTTGAAGTGTCCTTTGTGGATAGTTATGATAACCACGGCAGCACCATATCAAACACGGTAAACCTGTATGTTGACGAGATCATAAAATCAGAAGAAACATCTGAAATTGAGGCACAAACACCCGCAATCCCCACAATTCCTACACCGGAGTCTGATCTTTCAAGATGGGGTGCAGCCGGATTTATGATCTCCTCGTTTATCATGCTTCTGTGCATAATTGCGATCGCACCGATTACTGCATATTTATTAATAACCAGGGTCATTAGTTAATAAATTAAAATATATTAATTGTGAGGACTTAAAATGGATATACTTGCTACACTTGCATCGCTGATGGTTTTTGGAATGTTTGTACTGGCAGTCTTGTTCATACTAATTGATATGTCCTCCATAATGGCTATGATTGTCCTTCTTTTTGTGCCTATAATTGCAGTTCTAATAATGCCAAAAAGTGTGATAGCATTTATGTCATACCAGCATTTGCTTCTTGCAGATGGACTTGTGCCTATCAACAATTTTCACATACTGCTGTTGATCTGGTCAACGCTAATCGGAATCATTCTTTATACTGAGTTTTTGACCTGGTATCTTGCAAGAAAAGCCGTGCATGGACATCATTCAATGTCGCTTTTAGGTGAAGTGTTGAACTTGATACAGAGTATGATTGATTCTGTTACATCAAAAGTAAAACGATGATTTTAACTTGCATTTTTGTTTGAATTAGTTGCATCATGGTGCACTAGTGCATCGATTCCAAAACAACATTACAATGCTTTGTAAATGAAAATACGAAGCAACATGGGATGTTTTGGCTAAATTGTGGCGCAATTATTATATCATTATATTAGAATCGAAGCACTAGAATTAAACAAATCGTATTAGTATAACTGTAGTATGATGGCTGCGTAAATGTGATAATTCTATCTGAAACTAAAAACAATGCGACCGCCGCCAGGCGGCACATTCCATATATACTATATTAAACCGAGTCAGATTTTTGTAACTCTTAGTTATCAGTTTACTTTGCTGCATCTGTTTATTACAAAATGACCCTAAATTATACTTGCAGAGTAATATATATTAAACCACATGTGTAATTTGTAACTTTTTGCCACAAATTACACAAGATTGTAGCAACTTTCCCTCAGTGGCCATTGTAGTTCAAAATTACTTGCGGAATGGTATAAATTGAATGATCTAAATCATTGGCAAAAAAGTGTACAAGAAAATCCTCGCTATGCTCGGATTAACTCGCACTATATATTTATAAAATATATACAAAAACAAAACTGGTGAAACAAATAATGACTGCAACAAAAACAATATACATCGCAGCACCCATATTTTCAGACGCTGAACGAGAATTTAATCTCAAACTGAGCGACCAGATAACTCAACGCGGTTTAATCGTATTCCTGCCACAATAATACTCCAATGACACCACATCTCTGCGGCATGAAGATACACAAGCTTTCATTTTCCA
>JAUSPM010000004.1 GCA_030655675.1 Methanosarcinaceae archaeon
AAAATACTCGTTATCCCTCTCGACCTACTTAGATAGTAGGTGACAAGATACATTTTTTTGTTGCTCTTGCAATAAGGGGTATATACGAACAAATACAAAAAAACAATATGTTAAATATTCACATGCATGTATAAATGTTCTCTTATTTTATAATTTAAAAAGTATATGTGGTTTTATATTGAAAGCATCGGCAGTCATATGCATACTTACAGTTGAAGTTCTGAAACTTTGGTAAATCATGGTATGTTGCCGCCAATGTTAAATTTTCCACATAAAAATGTTTTATATGTTGTATAAACTATCGAGGATTTCTATCAAAATCCCTTATCGAAATCCTCAAATCGAAAATCATCCCGATCAAATATAACAAATCCCTAAATAGATGCCATTCTCACTCTGAACTTTTCATCTTCTTCGCAAAATCACTTCCAAACTCAACACATGCACCGAGTTCTTCCTTTGTTGGCTGCCATTTGAATTTGATGCCTTCCTGAAGTATCTCTATCTTTGCGCCCTCAAGTCTATCCTCCAACTGTTTGAGGCTTTCCCCGCTCCATCCGTAAGATGCAAAGGCAGCGCCGACCTTGTTCTTGAACCTCAATCCCTTCAGGTCTTCAAGGATCGGCATAATTGTTGGCAAAAGACCATTGTTCATTGTCGGGCAGCCGAGAAGGATGCCTTTTGCTTTAAACACTTCAGTCAGGACATCGTTGCGGTCATGGACTGCCATATTGAACAATTTGTATTTCACCCCTTCATTTCCAATCCCTTCACCGATTGCAGTAGCCATTTGTTCTGTTCCTTTCCACATGGTGTCATAGATGATCACAACAGACCCGTCATTTTTACCTGATGCCCATTCGTAATACTTTTCAACGATCTGCATCGGGTCTTTTCTCCAGATGATTCCGTGGCTTGGAGCGATTATATCAACCGGAATATCCAGTTTTACGAACTCATCGAGTTTCTTGGTGACAAGGTTGCTGAATGGCGTGAGGATATTCGCATAATATTTGATCGCTTCCTCATAGACCTCTGTCTCATCAACCTCATCATTGAAACGTTTAGATGAAGCGAAATGCTGTCCAAATGCATCATTTGGCATCAGGATATTTTTACCTGTAAGATACGTCATCATGCTGTCCGGCCAGTGCAGCATTGGTGCTTTTACAAAAACAAGACTATTCTTACCAAGACTGATGGTATCGCCTGTTGTTACTACCTTGAAATTCCAGTCCCCATGGTAATGTCCGGGAATGCTCTCTTTTCCTTTTTCTGAAACAACCACTGTAGCATCAGGTATGAGTTTCATAAGTGCCGGAAGCCCGCCTGAATGGTCTGTTTCGGCATGGTTTGCAATAACGTAATCGATCTTTTCTATATCTATGATCTTCTTGATGTTCTCGATCATCTCATTGGAATAAGATCCAAGTACCGTGTCCACAAGTGCGATTTTCTCATCAACGATCAGATATGAGTTATATGTCGATCCCCTGTGTGTCGAATATTCGTGCCCGTGAAACTTCTTTATATTCCAGTCAACGACCCCAACCCAGTAAACGCCTTCCTTTAATTCTACAACCATATTATATCACTCCAACTACTGTTCAGATAGTTATGTTTTTAGTCTGAACATATTTATCATTACTTACACTTACTTACAATTACGAACCGATCAATATGAAATGTCATTATGCAGTTTCCAACACCCCATCATCCAAATGATCAACCATGAAAATCGCAAACCTATCCCTCCCAAATCCCCTTTTTCTTGCCCCCATGGCAAATGTCACCAATCTGGCATTTCGGATGCTGTGTAAAAAATACGGTGCATCTCTCACATACTCGGAAATGATAAGTGCAACCGCAGTCGTGCGACAGGGTGAAAAGACCATGCAGCGCGGGATGACATGTGAAGATGAACAGCCGTTCTGTATTCAGATATTCGGCAACTCCCCGGACACCATAACAGAGGCTGCCCTGATACTTGAAGAGATTTACAGGCCCGTTATTATTGATATTAACATGGGTTGCCCTGCACCACTTATTGTTAAACAGGAATGCGGGTCGGCTTTGCTCAAATCCCCTTCACTTGTTCATGATATCATCAGCCATCTCACAAACAACATCAGCACACCAGTAAGCGCAAAGATACGGGTGTTCGATGATATGGAAAAGACGCTGGAAATTGCAAGAACGATCGAGGATGCAGGTGCGTGCGCCATCACTGTACATGGAAGGACAAGAGCGCAGATGTACAGTGGTACTTCCAGCCTTGAATATGCAAAAGCGATCAAAAAGGAACTGGCAATTCCTGTAATTGCCAACGGTGACATAAAGGACGGTGAATCCGCAAAACACGCACTTGAATATACGGGCTGTGATGGGATAATGATCGGGCGCGCTGCAATCGGACACCCTTATATTTTCAGGGAGATTGCCCATTATCTCGGAAATGGTGAATCACTTGAGATCGATCACTGCACTCAGCAGGTCAATGATTTTATGGAATACATAGAATTGCTTGAAAAATATGACATATTCTCATTGGGTGATATCAAAGCACAATCCAAGGCATTTACAAAAGGCGTTGCAGAAAGCCGACATATACGTGAGAAACTAAATGACGCAAAGAACCTTGGATCAATAATTAATGTCATGAATGGGATGTGCGATGGAACATACTAAAATCACGTCATAAGTACTTGATTTACCGAAAGACTATATACCATTCTACACTATTATACATTGTATTTACTATGCCCATGCAATCAGCATGTGAATGCAAGTAAATTGTAATAATTATTGACTTATTGAGACTTTATCAAGCGATTTCGAGAAAAATCATCCTTCGGTCGATTTAACTCG
>JAUSPM010000006.1 GCA_030655675.1 Methanosarcinaceae archaeon
AAGATTTTCTTGCACACTTTTTGCTAACGATTTCGATTATTCAATTTAGTATGTATGGAACGTGCCGCCTGGCGGCGGTTGCATTCTTTTTGGTTTAAGATAGAATAATCACATTTACGCAGCCATCATACTACAGCTATACAAATACTAAAAAATAAGTATGACCTTTTACGAGTGAAATTCTGGCCCCTGGGTGAAAGTTGCTACAATCTCTGTGTACTTTGTGGCTGAAAGTTACAAAAAACAGACATGGTTTAGTATTGTATATATGGAACGTGCCGCCTGGCGGCGGTCGCATTGTTTTTAGTTTCAGATAGAATAATCCTATTTACGCAGTCATCCTAATACATCTATACCAATACACATTAGTTAACCTGATATATAATCCAATAGATCGTTCGCAATGTTCAAAGCTTCGGTTTCATTGGCAACACGTTTTATCAACATCCTTCCGCTTGGGAACAGTGACACCTCTGCGTCGGAAAAATCAAGTATCATGATGTGTTTTGTTGCAACCTTTGCTTTTACTTTTTTAGCTGCACTTATCAGATTGATCTTTTCCGTGACCTTTACTTCATAGGCAGTTCTTCCTGAACATAGGCTAACAGTGATGTTGCGTGTCATTGGCTCCTTTTATGCACTTATTAATATTAAGTTTGCTGCACTTGTTTAATGTGTCCAAAGCGTTTATATATAATTAATGATTATGATAGATTACTGGCACAACATCACACATTTATATATATGTCACACATCCAACCCTCAAACCCTGAATTTTGAATCAATAACCCCATCCTTACAAAGTGTGTGTATTTGTGTCATCCCTTCTTTTCATTGATCTTTACAAATCGCTAACTGGGGTTATATTCAACGATGTGGATCTCAAAAACAGTGGACTCGGCGGGAATTGAACCCGCGGCCTTTACGTTGCGAACGTAACGATCTTCCCCTGATCTACAAGCCCACAAAAAAAAGAAAAAAAAGAATATATATTTTAGATAATATGCTGATCAAGTTCGACCGAGTTCAGTAATCTGAACGCTTTCAACACCTGGAACTGCTGCAAATGCCTCTTCTACTTGTTCGGTGCCGCCTTCGAGATCGCCCACAAGTACGACAAGTATGAGTGCTTTTAAACCAAATGCAATTGGTTCTTCTTTTGAACTATATATTTCAGAACCTTTCGGTAATACAGCTTCAAGTTTAATTTTAAGATCTACAAGATCGGTATCCGTGCTCTCCGGCATAATCTTGATAGTTGCTGCAACTTCTCCCATTCACAACACCTTATGGTCCTAAGAAACCACATTCTTTGCATGTGTATTCATTGCTCTGCTGCCTGCAGCTTACGCATCTTCCAAGTTCTGCATCACATGCAGGGCATGGAAAATTCACATATCCGCGCTCTACGAGATGCACACCACATGATGTACAGAATTCGACTTTTGGTTTTGCCATTAAATATCTCCTTGTATAGTTATAATTGCAAGTTTAAGTTTAAATTTAAGTTTTAACATTAAGTTCATTTCAGGTTTAATTTTGACCTTAAATTTGAATGGGGTTAAGATCAAGATTTAGTGCTATTTGAATAGTATATAATATGTATACTAAATTACTAAATAGTATTCAGCATTTGATGATTTCAGTACATACGCGGTATGTAATTTAAATATTCCCCTTGATGTATGTTCCGATAACAGCATCCCCTTCAACCGCAGCAAGAACACGATCTGGATAGTGCCCATTCACAATCACACAATCCATGTTGTTTGCACGAATAAATTCCGGCAAACCAATATCGACACAGGTAGTTCCCATAGTTAATAGGTCAGTTGCTCCTATTTCATGCACAAGTTCATTTTCCACAAGAACACCGTCAACATCAGTCACTTTAACAAGCCGTGCATTGACCATACTTGCTATCCATGCTGCAATGGTGTCGGATGTGACGTTCCATGAATGTGCAAGTTCATCTGTTTCCTTTAAAAGCCGATATGGCAGAAGAATTGAAATGCCGGATTTCAGGTCGTCAATTGATCCAACCCCGTTTGCACTCGTTTTATCAATTAAATAATACCCGTACTGCTCCATTGCAAGAATGGCCATCCAGTGTGCTGCCACTTCGCCGATGTTATATTGTTTGCCGGCAGTGCGTATCGAGTCTGCGAATATGCCTCCGCCCGGCACAATTAGTATTGTATCGCGGTCTTTAGAAGTCTCCGAGTATTCGAGAAGTCTGTTCACGATATCAGGTGCCGAATTTATCAGACTGCCACCAAGTTTCACAACAACATTCATTATGGGATCACCATTTAAGGGTCTATGAGTCTACGAGTCTATGAGTCTACGAGTCTACGAGTTTATACTTTCAAGCATTCGCGCCGCAGCATAAGCCGGAAATACCTTTGATATCTCACTGCCCCATTTATCCGAAACAGAGATTACATCAAATCCAAGACGTTTTGCAGCGTCCTTTATCATAAATTCACCAATTCCTGCAGAAGCGATCGTGTTCAACCCATGCTTTTGTGCTACATCGGAGATCGCATCACATAGCAATGATATTTGTTTCTCTTTCACCTGCTTCGCAATGCTCATGATGTCTTCTTCTGAAATTTCAGTAAGGTCTGCACAGACCACACGTCCAAGACGGCGAGCCGCATCTGTTTTTGTATTTCCTGCACCGTCTGCGGTTTCGCATGTGTATATCTGCTGTGTGATATCGCCAAGAAGCAGGTATGCATCTGCAGTTGTTGCAAACAGTTCAGATGAAAGCCGGCATGTTCCACCACTGACCTTTACACTGTCAAGCAATGTCGCGACATTGGTTCGCAGGGTTCCTGCGTAAACGAGTTCACTTCGCAAAAGGCGCGAGAAGTCTGTATGTCCTGCCCTGTGTTTGCCATTGATTATTGGGATGATGTCACTTGTGGTGCTTCCAACATCTACAAAGATGCAGTCACCGACTTCCGAGCCAATGAGGTTTGCAGATGCCGCCCAGTTGGCAGCAGCCAGTTTCTGTATGTCGTCAGAAGGTGTGTTGAACGAACCTTCATTGTTCACGTACCTGATCTCACAATCGAACGCATTCTCAACAGCACTCATTATGAACCTGATCCCTTCTTCCTTGTCTGAAAAACAGTCTGCAAGTTCGCCTGTCATTGCGACACTTAATTTATCGGGCTGCAATCTCTCTGCCGCCTCTTTGAGTACGGTTGGCAATTGCGTATCTTTCCAGAGTGGTATATAATGCAGTTCAATTATGCTGCCATCAGATGATGCAAGTTTTGTGTTTGCACCGCCAATATCAATTCCAATGTTCTTCATTTCAGATCCTCTTTTGTGAACATGTATTCGCCGCTAATGTCAACCGAATCGGGAAGTCCTCCAAGGCGATTCTTTAGCAGCAGATCGGCGATCTCCTGCTTCATTACTTTGCTGATCGAAAAAAGCGATGTGGTCGGGCGTGGGTTCACATCCACCACATAGGGTTTGTCAGCGAGCACGATATCAACACCCACATACCCGCGGCAGGAGAGCGCATCAGTCGCAGATATCGCGGTGTCGTACAATTCTTTTTGCCGCGCTGTTATGTATGGTGTCAGGTTGCCGTTATATTCTATTTCCGAATTTTCGTTTTCGGGATGAATGACTATCATCTGCTTGTTGACGGTAAGCGGAAGCGACTTTTCCCCACAGACCAGACTTACGCTCAGGTGTTCGCCTTCGATATACTCGGTTGCAATAAAACCTTCTTGCTGCGTAAAATGGGTGCATATCCGCGTATCCTCTGAAGCGCACCCATAACGTGGTTTGACCACATAATATCCGCCTTTTGCATGATCCTGGCTTATTATTTGCGGAACAGGTATTCCCGCAGAATTGAGGACTTCGGTGCACCTTACCTTATCCGCACACAATGCCGCCGATTCGGGAGTACATCCAAGATTGAGGGTGTTATTTTCAATGACAGATGTGAGATCAAAAAGCAACTCATCCGGCGCAATTACGAGTCCGGCATCACACTTTTTTGCTTCACGTTCAAGCACAGCCACAAAGTTATCCTCATTTGACAGGGCAGACGTACCGTTGATGAGGGTTGTACCTGCTGACGGATAAACAACCTCGTGCCCGAGTCTGGTGAAACTACCGGCAATTGTTTGCAACATTGCCCGTCCTTCGAGAAGGAACGTGCCACCCATTCCGGTGCCGACAGCGTACTCTGCGAGTAGTATTTTCATGAAGGATGCAAGTGCATTATTGAATATATATCATTTGATATTATGTGGGTGGTGGAATGAGTGTTTGGACTGGCGCGGAGCACATCAATAGATGGTTGATGTTGAATTGAACAGAAGTACCGAAATGTTTAAGTAATTCAGTAACTGAATAATTCAGTAAGTGAATATATATGAAATTTATAAACCGTGAAAAAGAGATCAATACTCTTGAAGATGCCCGCATTTTGTCAAGAAGAAAATTATTTTCGGTAGCGATCTGGGGTTTAAGGCGTGTCGGGAAGACAAGAATGATGCTTGAATTCATGAAAGATACTGATATGTATTTTTTTGTGAATAAAGATAAAACAAGCATCAGTCTATTGGATGAGTATGAGACATACCTCCGAAATGCAAAGATCATCAATGAACTTGAGAAATTGAACAGTTGGGATGATTTTTTCAATGTTCTGTTTGAAAGGTACGAAGGTATTGTTGCATTTGATGAGTTTCAGAATTTCTTATCAGTGGATAGATCGGTATTTGGAACTTTGCAGAAACATATTGATCTCAATGAGGATAAAAAAGGTCTTCTTCTCTTTTTTACAGGTTCTACTACAGGATTGATAAAAAAATTATTTTTGGACTTAAAACAACCACTGTATGGCAGAATAAAGAGACAAATGCATTTGAAGCCCATGTCTTTTAAAAATATAATTGATATGTGCAGTGAACTTGGCATTACAGATTATTCAGAAATCGTAAAATTATACGCAGTTGCCGGGGGATATCCCAGATATTACGTTGCCATTGAAGATGAAAATCTAAACAATGTATCCTTTGAAAATATTGTTGATCGATTCTTCTTTGTGGAAAATGCAATATTTGAAGATGAAGTCATGTCAATATTGTCTTTGGAGTTTGGGAAAAGAAGCGGTGTGTACTATGATATACTCACTGCCGTTGCCAGCGGATGCACACGAATCAGTGAGATCGCATCATTTTTGACAAAAAAGGAGACTGACCTTACACGCCAGATCCATGAACTTGTGCATCATTTCAATATATTGGACTATGAAGAACAGGTCATAGGCAATAAAAAATTATTGTATATAGACCATCCTCTCATGGATTTTTGGTTCCGTTTCTTTTACAAGAACATTTCAGATTACAAAAGACGAAATCCGAGATTTGTAGAGAATACGAAAATAAACATTAACAACCATATTGGCAAACGGTTTGAGATGATCTGTAGAGAATTTTTGATCGACCAAAACAAAATTCCATTTGAATACCACAAGATCGGTCGGCAGTGGGGCAAAATAAAGGATGCTCCAAAAGGACAAAACACTTATGAGATCGATATTGTTGCCTTGAATTCCGATTCAAAAGAGATACTTTCTGTCGAGTGCAAATGGAAAACCCTGAGTTTGAAGCAGGCTGAAAACATATTGTATGACCTACAAGAAAAATCCAAATTTGTCGGTTGGAACAATGATGAACGAGCAGAACATTTTGGCATTATTGCGAAGAATATCACCGACAAAGATGCCCTGCGCGCTAAAGGATTTTTAGTTTTCGATCTGGATGATATGTAAGGCAGAAGTGTTCAGCCCGGCGCGGAGCACATCAACAGATGGATGATGTTGAATAATTCAAAAATAGATTTGAAGGATTTAAAATGTAGGTGATGGGGTTTACCACCAGCCGAGTTCTAAAAAAGCATCTAACATATTCACTCCATTTTTTCCATCTATATCTGTTGTTGAACTATAAACGATTTCGCCGTTTATAAGAATTTCAATTTTATCTAAAAAGTGACCATCACCATCTAAGTCCCATTTACGAATTCTGAACTCCTCGATATCAAGGTAGTCCTGGTGGAGTTTGCTTGTTGTTGGGATGCCGAAGTAGCCTCTTATTGTGATTGCTATATTACCACCATCTCTTGACGCCTCGCCTGGGCCTACTGCGCTGTCTGTGAAATCATATATTCCGTCGCCGTCTATGTCGAATGCACCATTGCCACTAAATGCATAATGAGGGATGCCATCTACCGTTGTTCCAAGTATTTTTGGTGTTTCAGGCTCAGCCTTCACAACAGGCACATCCTCTGCGGTGTTGCTGCTTGAGGTTGAGATGCAGCCTGAGTTTAGGACTGCTGCGATGAGGATAAGTGCGCAGAGGGGTTTTACATAT
>JAUSPM010000008.1 GCA_030655675.1 Methanosarcinaceae archaeon
CTGTATTAAAATGACGGTCATTTATATATAGATGTGCAAACACTTAAATTAAATGCTATGGCAAAAGATATCTTGATACATCAGATAATTGATGTGTTGGAACACGCAGGATTCATTGTTTCGGATCGTTGCAACATCAGGCCACGAAGTTTTGACCTTGCTGCACGAAATGGTGATATTCTCTTATTTTGTAAGGTCTTGTATAATATTGACGGCCTGAATGAAGATACTGCGCGTGAGATGAAAACACTTGCACAATATCTTGGCGGTTCGGTATTGGTAGTTGGTGCTAAAACCCGTGACCAGTTCCTTGAGGACAGTGTTGTTTATGTGAGATATGACATCCCTTCACTCAATGTCCAGACATTGTTTGACTATTTTGTAGAGGATGTACCTCCACTTGTATCAGCAGCACCTGGCGGCTTATATATCTCGATCGATGGAAATGTTTTAAAAACAGCAAGATTGGGTCGGTCCCTTTCACTTGGTGCGCTTGCGTCACAACTTGGTGTATCCAGAAGGACCATCAGCAAATACGAAGAAGGGGGAATGGATGCTTCTATTGATGTTGTGTTGCAGATAGAGGAACTGCTCGATGTAGCAGTTGCACGGTCCATTGATATCCTTCGGTCATTTGAGAAGAAACCTATCGTGCGACGGGAAAGTCAGAAAAATGTACCGGATGATAACATTTTGAGTTTGATACATACACTTGGTTATGATGTACTGCAAACATCCCAGGCACCGTTCAAGGCAGTGTCCAGTGATGCTGCGAATGTTATGTTGACAGGTGTTAGTGAATACAGCAGTGCTATGATCAAGCGTGCTCATCTTATGAGCAGCATATCTGAAGTAACAATGACACAATCTGTTTTCATAATAGAAGGGCACAGCAAGTCTGAATCAGTCGAAAATACAGTTCTGATAGAACGAACTGAACTGGATAAATTGTCAGATTGCGATGAACTGGATAATCTGATCCTTGAGCGGAAGAAAAGGCAGAGCGCTTGAATTCCCAAAACCTAATATATATTTATCCCGTATGACTCATAATGACCAATACCACCATTCCTATTATTAATATTACTGCTGCCAATGCCTCCTCCGTTATCGTTACCCATGCTCATACCCATACGCACATTGCAGTTTTGGTTTCAGGTCGAGGTTCCAACCTTCAGGCCATGATCGATAACATCGAAAATGGAAATATTGAAAGTGCGAATATCAGTGTGGTCATTAGTGATGTGTCAGATGCCTATGCCCTTGAACGTGCAAAAAAACACGGTATCGATGCGGTCTTCATTGATCCGAAAAGTTTTACAAGTAAAGCCGAATATGAGCAGGAACTTGTAAAGATACTTGACAGTTATAACACTGACCTGATAATACTTGCCGGATACATGCGGATCGTTGGTAAAGACGTTATCAGTGCTTATAAGAACAGGATACTGAACATCCACCCAACATTACTTCCATCTTTTCAGGGACTGCATTCTCACAAGCAGACGCTTGATTACGGTGTAAAGGTGTCAGGATGCACTGTACATTTCGTTGATGCGGGTATGGACACAGGTCCTATAATTCTGCAAAGTTGTGTCCCTGTATTTGAAAATGATACTGAGGATATGCTTTCACAACGTATTTTGGAACA
The DNA here is from genome assembly GCA_030655675.1 of Methanosarcinaceae archaeon. Classification (GTDB taxonomy): domain Archaea; phylum Halobacteriota; class Methanosarcinia; order Methanosarcinales; family Methanosarcinaceae; genus Methanovorans. The sequence goes on from JAUSPM010000008.1 coordinate 1,652, forward strand.
GGAGCACAAGATATACCCTCAGGCTGTGAAATTGTTCATTGAGGGTAAACTTAAAGTGGATGGGCGGATAGTTAGAGTTTCAAAATAGAGTTTATACTATTGCAAATTTATATTATTGATATATTCACATACATATAACATACATAATCAAATGGTGAGGAAACATGTCCTATATTTCAGAAACTGACCCCCAGATTGCAGAAGCACTTGAGAAAGAAGCAGAGCGTCAGGATTACAAACTTAACCTGATCGCATCAGAGAATTACACGAGCCGTGCTGTAATGGAAGCACAGGGCTCGATCATGACTAACAAGTATGCTGAAGGATATCCCGGCAAACGCTACTATGGTGGCTGTGATTTTGTCGATATCGCAGAAGAGCTTGCTATCAAGAGAGCAAAAGAGATATTTGGTGCAGAGCATGTGAATGTTCAGCCGCATTCCGGTTCAGGCGCGAATATGGGAGTATACTTTTCAGTGCTCAAGGTCGGCGACACCATAATGTCCATGGATCTGACACACGGCGGTCACCTCTCACATGGTAGTCATGTGAACTTTGCAGGTCAGTTGTACAATATCATCCCATACGGCGTTGATAAAGAGACCGAAGCACTTGATTACGATGCGTTGATGAAACTTGCAAAGGAAACAAAACCAAAGATGATCGTTGCAGGTGCATCCGCATATTCACGTGAGATCGATTTCAAACGTTTCAGGGAAATTGCAGATGAGGTCGGAGCGTACCTTCTGGCAGATATAGCTCACATCGCAGGACTTGTTGCAGCAGGTGTGCACCAGAGTCCGGTTCCTTATGCTGATTTTGTCACAACTACTACCCACAAGACACTGCGCGGTCCACGCGGCGGAATGATCATGTGCAAGGAAAAGTACGCAAAAGACATAAACAAGGCAATTTTCCCGGGTATTCAGGGCGGACCACTTATGCACATTATTACAGCAAAGGCTGTGGCATTCAAGGAAGCACAGGGTCAGCGATATAAGGATGACCAGGTGCAGACCGTGAAGAACGCAAAAGTACTGGCTAATAAGTTGATAGAACTTGGTTTTGATATTGTTTCAGGCGGTACGGACAACCACATGATGCTTTTGAACCTAAACAAGTTCAATATGACGGGTAAGGAAGCCGAAGCCGCATTTAGCAAGGCTGGAATTATCCTCAATAAGAATACGATCCCATTCGAGACCAGAAGTCCGTTCATCACAAGCGGTGTCAGGATCGGTACTCCGGCTGCGACCACAAGAGGCATGAAAGAACCGGAGATGGAAGAGATCGCACAGATGATCGCTACTGTCATTGCCAATGTGGATAATGAACATGTGCTTGACAGCATTAGTGCAGATGTCCAGCAGCTTTGCAGCAGGTTCCCTATATACAAGAATTTGTAATGTCTATGGAAATAGTATTTTTCATAGTATATAATTTATAGAATTATATAGTTCGAGTTAATTCGACCGAAGGGAGAATTTTCTCGTTGTATATAATCTATAAGATTATGTAGTCCAAGTTAATGCGAACGAAGTGAGCATTTTCTTGGTCTTTAACTTCAGGTGTGATATACAATGTCAGATGAGGGTATTGACTCAAAAATAATCGATGGCAGGAAACTGGCAAAGAAACTGGAAGCAGAAGTTAAAAGTGGCGTAGAGGAACTGAAACTCGACCGTGGGATAACCCCCGGTCTTGCAACGATCCTTGTTGGAGAAGACCCTGCATCCAAGATGTATGTCAGGTTAAAGCACAAGGCATGTGAGAGAGTGGGAATTCATGCAGAGGATATTCCACTTCCTGAAACCACCACACAGGAAGAACTTATTGAACATATCAACATGCTGAACAACAGGGATGATATTCACGGTATTTTGGTGCAACTTCCACTACCTGTCGGTATTAACGAACAGGCAGTAATGCTATCGATCGACCCATCCAAGGATGCGGACGGTTTTCACCCCTACAATATGGGGCAACTTTTGATCGGGAACGAGGGGTTTGTACCATGTACTCCAAAAGGTGTGCTTCGCGCACTGGAAGAGTACGATGTTGAGATACAGGGTAAACATGCTGTGATCGTTGGACACAGTAATGTCGTTGGTAAACCAATGGCTGCAATACTTATCAACCGCAATGCTACAGTGTCAGTTTGTCACGTTTATACCGCTGATCTAAAGAAGTTCACATTGGATGCGGACATACTCATTGTTGCAACA
>JAUSPM010000015.1 GCA_030655675.1 Methanosarcinaceae archaeon
TTGCGAATACGAACGGATGGTAGGTATGGAACGTGCCGCCTGGCGGCGGTCGCATTGTTTTTAGTTTCAGATAGAATAATCACATTTATGCAGCCATCAGACTACATCTATACAAATACTATTTATTTATTTATGTGGATACACCCCACTCAATGTTGGGGATATTTATATTCAATATTATCGTGTAAGTTCGCGCAGTCTTTCATCATCAAGCGCATTTGCCATCACTGACTTGTTCCTTGACATAATCGCACGTGCAAGGTTTCGGTACACCTGTGCGATTTCGGAATCCGGTGCTTTTTCCATAACTGAAAATCCGTCACGCTCACAATCCTGGACGATCTGTTCCTTTGGAATGAATGCGATAAGGTCGCTTCCCATTTCCTCTGCAAATTTGCGGACGATCTCTTCTTCGCGGCTGACACTGCGGGCATTGCATATCACACCGCTTATAGGAGTGTTGATCTTCGACATTCCGCGACAGATATTGTTTGCCGCATACAGTGGCATATATTCACCGGATGTCAACACATAAGCCTCACTTACAAGCCCTTTCCTGATGGGTGCTACAAAGCCGCCACACACGATATCGCCCGGCACATCATAGATGATGAGGTCACATTCATCCTGCGCCGTTGATATCTTCTTGAGTTTCTGGATTGCCACAATGATCCCGCGTCCTGCACATCCTATTCCGGGTTCGGGTCCGCCGACTTCGATACATTTCACGCCATTGTAACCTTCAAAGACCACATCATCTTCTGTGATGTCAACACCGCTTCGCATGAGGTCAAGGATCGTTGGTATTCGCTTGCCGCCAAGCAGTGTGATGGATGAATCACTCTTTGGGTCACATCCGATGATCATGACCTTGTAACCCTCGTCTGCACATGCGGCAGCAACATTGGATGCCGTGCTTGATTTTCCAATTCCGCCTTTGCCGTATATTGCTATGATCTTCGGTTTTTTAGAATCGTTCATATTATCATCCCTATTGTCGCCCATCCGTTCACATTTCCTTTGCGATTTCACGCAATGTTGCACCAAACTCGGATTCCACAATGTTGTTTACTCCAAGTGTTTTTGGGTGCAGGTCGATCTCAACGATCACATAATCATGCCCCATTTCCTTCATAGGCAAGACCTGTCTCGGACCGTTGGTCACTGAAATAATTTCCATTCCCGAGATGCTTTCCATAGGAATTGCATGCGGAACTCCGGTTATAACCACGAAATCGTAATCACTGTACTTTTCCTCAATGAGTTTGCCGGCCACATTACCTGCGATCGGGTACTCGTCCATTCCACCGATGTTCTCATGAATAACAATACCTCGCTCCTTGAAGTCAGCCGCGATGCACTTTGCATGATGGCGTACACGCGGAAGTCCAAGTGTGTCATCAATATTTGCCATGTTCACGATATTTGACTCAACACCGAGTTGTTTTGCAACTTCATTCACAGCAACCGTGATGTCGGCAAACATATATCCCGTTTCTTTTTTAGCATTCATTATAGTGATGCCGCGCTTACCTTTCTTCAGGAGATCGATAATGTGCTGTGCAACTTTGTATTTCAGATCGCCACGTGATGGTGCAAGATACTCCTTACTTGCTGCACCGTGGCGTTTCTCGACCATGGTCGCCTCTTCGAGCAGGACTTTCTGGCGGTCGAACTCATCCTCACTAATGATACCTGCATCCAATGCGGATTCGAGTGCGAAAAGCACACCTTTGGTATTGTTGCGATATCCTGCATGTACTTCCACTTCAATGACAGGCACATCCGGGTTCGCTTCCAAAACGGCATCATGCAGTTCTTCCCCGATTATCATGCTTACACATGTTCCGACGATACCAATAAGTTTCGGATTGAACATCTCGGATACTTTACCCAAAAGGGCAACAAGTTCATCATGTCCGCCAAACACGAATCCATTTTCATCAAGGGATGTCGTGACTACGTGTATCCCATCCTCTTCAAGCAGTCTTGCATGTTTGAAAGAACAGCCGGGAGGTCCGTGCAGTATCGCAACATCGACATCCAGGTCACGTAATGTATAAAGTGCAGCAACAATTGAACTCGGACGCGGGTGTATGATCGAAATCTCTTTTTTAACTTTCTGCATGTTATCTCCTCATTTTGGTACGCCGTATTATTAGTGTTTTTATTCAAAATATATGGTGAATAATCAACCGCAGAGATCGCAGAGGGCCGCAGAGTTGTCATTTTGGATTCTCTGCGCCCTCCGCGTTCTCTGCGGTGAATTCTTTATTTTATCGTAATTTGTATGATATTAGTTAGGTTTGACTTTTAACTCTTATTTAAATCAATTACATCTTAATATCTACCTAAAGCATTTGACACAGGACAATATCAGGTCATTAGCACCGGCAATCCCGGATGCAACTGATAGCCCCTGTGAAAGTGAATCAGCATGATGTGCATTTTCATGTTTTACCGCGTGCATTCTCTCACCAACAAGGACCAGTTCATCGATGTTTTTTCCTTGCTGTAGCAGGAATCCCGATACATCTTCAGGTGGCAGTCCTTCGCAAACCTGTGCGGCTTCTTCTCCAAGTACCATGATTATTCTGCATTTTTTCTTAATTTGAAGTATACTTGCGTATGCAAGTGATTTTTCCACAGATGTGATGTTCATTCCTGAATTGGAATTGTCGATCAATGTCTTACCTTCAAATACCTGCTCGCGCATTCTGCCGCTAAGGCCTTCAAAGTCGGCTAATGTATCTCTGATGATATCGAGTTCGACACCCATCTCAAGTGCAGCAGTTGCAGCAGCAACCATTGCGGTAGTATATGATTCAATATCATAACCGGGTTTTGCGTTGACGACAGACATCCAATTGCCGGAATTTATGATTATCGTATCTTCGTCGAGTGCCAGGGTCACATCACCTGTGCAATCATTTGAATCGCTAAAGGTGACGGTTTTCACCGAATCACTCAGGTTGCGACCTGTTGCTGCATCGTCTGTGTAGTTTATGATCACTGTGCTGCCGGGTTTGGCATTGTCAAGCATCTGCATTTTCGCATCGCTTGCCCATGCCGTGTTATTTGCGATCTTGTAGTCCTGTGTAAGTGTGGTAAGGATACCGATATCGGCATACCCTGTGCCGCCAATCGATACTTCAAATATGTATACGTCCGGTGCAATGTTGGAATTTGACTTGGATTTTGATGATATGTATAATGCGGTTTTATCTACAGCATGCAGGATATTCCCGGGTGCAATGCTCAATCCCTGATATATCAGGGACGCTGTGCCATTTTCCCAATATTCAAGCCCGCGAGTTGTGTGGAGTACAACATTCAATTTGTGTGATAACATGTCAGCAAGGATTGATGCTGTACTTGTTTTTGCTTTTGTGCCTGTGATCTCGATGATCTTTGCACCTGCGATCCTCTTGTCTTGGGACAATATCTTGCCAACGATCTTGTGATGTGTTACAATTTCCGTGCCTCTGTCGCGAGCCTGTTGCAGCATCTCATAATTTGGATCAAGATGTACGGGGGCAACGATCATATCAAATTCATCGACAGGGATCGGGGTTTTTGATGTCTGGATATTAAAATCCTGCAGGTCAGCAAGAGTGGCAGGGTCTACAGTGTTATATACGTCAATAGCGCTTACGTTGTAGCCGAGTTGTGCCATCCTTTGTGCAATAATTATCCCGCCGTGTGTCAGGTCAAGCACAGCGGCGTTCTTTTGACCTGCAGTCATGTTATGTTAATTGTTCTGTTGATCTGTGGTCTACAATGCTTCCTGTGCTCTCTTAAACACAAGGTCAGATATCAACTCGTCACCGCCAAGAGGCTTTCCGTAGACGATTGTGATGTCTTTGCCATCAAGTTTGATGGTCGTCTTTTCGCTGCCATCTTTAAAACCGAGTATTTTTGGTATATCCTGTGTGATATGAACACCGGATGCAAGAAATACTGGAACTGCTGCAATGATTGTTACGCCTGTGCCTGCAAATGATGCAAGAGCATCCTCAATGGTTGGCTCGTTCATGTTCATGAACCCGACCTTTACAACAACATCTGTGTGCTTCTTTGCGATATTATTGGCAACGCTTTCTACGATACCTTTGTTGTATGGAAGTTTACTGCCGTGTCCGATCGCTAATATTCCTAATTTTTCACTCATATTGGTGCCTCTTTGTTATAGATATAATTTATGGAATTATGTAGTCCAAGTAAATGCGAACGAAATGAGCATTTTCTTGTTGTATATAATCCATCGGATTATGTAGTCTAAGTAAATGCGAACTAAGTGAGCATTTTCTTATTTTGATGTGAGTAACACAAATACATTTGATTGTGTTACTATTATGGGTTTTACTGCAATGTTATTGGATATAATACTTTTGCGCCATTTGGCATATGTCAAATGCTATGGATTTGCAATTATGAATTAATCCACTTTTGGCTTTAACTCTAAATTATTTGACAGACACATTGCCGATATAAGTCAGGTTTACACAGTGAACAAATATATATTCATTATTTAAGCAACAGTCTGAAAATATGTATGAGTAATAACAATCTAAGCAATCTATATATCCTCATCACACCTTATTGTTAATCAATAGTTAATGTTAGTATTAGTGTGTAGCTTAAATTAAAAAGGAGTAGGGTAAAAAATGGAATCATTGCGTATTGGAATGTTTTCTTGGGAGAGTTTACATTCTGTAAAAGTAGGGGGCATCGCGCCGCATGTGACTGAAATTGCGGAGACGCTTGCAGACAAAGGACATGAGGTACATATTTTTACACGAAAAGGCTGGTACAGGGATTATGATGAAATAAACGGCGTGCACTACCAGCGTTGTTCGCACGACCAATCGGGTAATGTCGTACATCAAATGGACAAGATGTGCGATTCAATGGTTGATAAATTTGGTGATGTTAAAAAAGAGTATGGGGATTTCGATATATTGCATGGCCATGACTGGCATCCTGTTACTGCACTAAATCGCATAAAAGAACAGTATGATCAGCCGTATGCTCTCACGTACCATAGTACAGAATGGGGACGTAACGGCAACCAACTTGGCGACTGGGATGAAGCCCGTGAGATCGCACATAGAGAATGGCTTGGGGGATATGAGGCATCTGAAGTTATAATTACCACAGACCATTTCAAACAGGAAGTTCAGCAGCAATACAGTATACCAGACTACAAAATATCGGTAATACCAAACGGGATATTCCCCGGAAAGATCGAAAAAGAAGTTGATGAGGGTGCGATCAAAGAACAGTTTGGAATTCATCCGCTTGCACCTGTGGTATTGTTCGTAGGTCGTATGAACTACCAAAAGGGTGTGGATATGTTGATCCGTGCCATTCCGCAAGTATTGCGTGAAAATTGGGGCGCACATTTTGTTTTCATTGGTGAAGGTGAAATGAAAACATATTGCGAAAATCTTGCATTGCAACTTGGAATTCAGAATTCATGTCATTTTCTTGGATATGCATCAAATGAAGTGCACATGGATTGGGTAAATGCATGTAACATCGTCAGTGTACCAAGCCGCAACGAACCGTTTGGGATCGTTGTGCTTGAAGCATGGGATGCCAGCAAACCCGTCATCACAACCGATGCTGTTCATCTGGTCGATAATTTCTCAAATGGCATAGTTGGTTATAAAAACCCGGAATCAATTGCATGGGGAATTAATTATGCAATTGGCGGGCTGGATTCATCAACTAAACAGATGGGTATAAACGGTAAAAAACTGATCGATACGAAGTATAATTGGGATATCGTTGCAAAGGATACCGTCAAAACATACAAGAATATTGTTAATTGATTTTTCATTGTAAAGATACAGGAGAAGGCATTATGGATGAATCAACATTAAACATGAACGTCCAAATAGGAGAGGCTGCCGGTGTAGTCTATAAAGAACTGGTAAAAGGAGAATGTAATTTGACCCAATTAAAAAATCATCTCGTTGAAAATGGGTTCGATGCGCAGACCTATATCATGTCCATTGGATGGCTTGCAAGAGAAGACAAACTTGACATTTCCAAAGTCGGCAATAAGTGGTCTATAAAACTTAAATAGATAGATTTTTTTATAGTATATAATCTATAAGATTATGTAGTCCGAGTTAATCCGAGCATAGCGAGGATTTTCTCGCTGCACAACAGTTATATTTTAAGAATGTATGCTTCATGAGTGCAACTCAATGTTTAGAATGGAGCGACTTTGTTTTTGTATATAATCTATAAGATTATGTAGTCCAAGTTAATGCGAACGAAGTGAGCATTTTCTTGTAGTATATAATTTATGGAATTATATAGTTCGAGTTAAATCGACCGAAGGGAGATTTTTCTCGTTGTTTAGAGTTGGAGATTACGCATAAATGGAGGTTGATTAAGTGTTAGAACGAAAGTGGATAATACTTGCAGGTGAGGAAGCAGGTCCTAAATCTAATAAGATGGGTGGTATCTGGAATGTCATTGATGCTGAAGCTATGACTCTTGCATCACTTTTCAATTCGGGTGCAATAAATGATGACGATCATCCGAGGATTCTTGTTGCAGGCCCATATTATGGATCTAGTGGATCTGACTGGAATAAAGGACTGAATCGTATCACCGATATGAGCGAGTTCAATGAGTTTGATCTTGACGGGGAATTAGCAGCGGCGATAGAGGCTGTCAGGATCGAGGGTATCGAGATCATAGCAGGTGTCAGGAAAGTTGGTGAGACTAAAATTGGTTTCTTAATGTTCAAGACCGACAATTTTGGCAAGATCATTACTGATCATAAAGGCACCAGTATGCCACTTGCAAACAAAATAAAATCCGAGGCCTACGACTTGATAGGTCTTGATTCACTAAAGTACGAATATATTGGAAACGGTGCAGAGTATACTCATTATCTAAATCTTTCCTATGCAATCTCAGAATTCGTACGTGCACTCGTCACTCTAAATGAAGAGAAGGCAAGAGAATATCATGACACGGCAATTACGGATTTTGCAAAATCGCTTATGCCAAAAATGCAAGTTTCTCTGCATTGCCACGAATTCGGGGTATTTTATGCGATTGCTAGACTTGAAAAACTTAGCATACCGGTCAAGTCGGTTGCCACATTCCATGCAACATTGCCGGGAAGATGTGCAGGACATCTTTCCATACAAAAGATTCGAAACAATGACAGTTCGTGGGTAGGGGGTGTACCCCTAGCGTTTGCGAAACTTGAATCACTTTCGAGCTATGCCGATGTGGTCACAGCTGTGGGGAATTCGACTAGTAAGGAAACAAAATTATTCTATGGCATTGATTCAATTTTGGTCCGAAATGGAGTATCTCTTGACGATGGCGAAACCGATTGGGACAAAAAAACAAAATTCAGAAAGGATATACAGAAATTCATTTCTGAAAACCTGCATAAATATCACAACGGTGAACTTATTCCCTCCAATAAGATCATACCGTTATTTTCTATATCGCGTATAGAGATAGAGAACAAAGGTTATCCTGATCTGCTTGATTCACTTGTACTGCTTGACCGCATGGTAAAGATGGAAATTCTGGGTGGAAAACTTGACGAAGATGTCAGGATCGTGTGTTTTATAATTGCAGCACATGGACCAAAATCAAATCTGCCGGATGGTTTTCCGATAAATCTTCCAAAAGAAGTTCTTGTTGGTGATGAACTCCGGCTGCAAAATATGATCGAAGAAAGAGGACTTGAGTGCTCTAAAATCCCAAGTGGCAAAAGATGCGTCTCAGCTGTGCTGTATCCCCAATGGATATCATCAAATGATGGCGGTTTCAATATGACTCTTGAAGAGTTGATGTCAGGTTGTGTTGCCGGCATTTTCCCATCAAGGTATGATCCATTCCTGCTGACCGGACTTGAGGCAGGCAAGGAATCCACTCCAAGCATTGTCAGCAAAGTATGCGGATTTAGTGATGCACTAAAGACTCTAAAACGTCTTGTAATGGGCATGGGTGGTGTAATCGTTGTGGATAATATAGATATGTCCTACAATGAGACCATTGTGGATTATGCACTTGCGATGGATTATTTCATTGATACATATTTCCATGACAAAGTGAAATACAATCTGCTCTGCGAAGAAGCACGCCTTCTTGCTAAAGAGATGAATTGGGATATGCCTGCAAAAGAATATTATGAACTCCTGACTGGCATCAAGGTTACTTGATAGGAATCTGGTAAGGATACTAGTATTTGTATAAGTGTGGTAAGATCGCTGCTTAAATAAGATTGTTAAATTTGAAATAAAAACCAATGCAACCGCCGTAGGCGGCATATTCCCACACCACGCACCCTCTAAAATAATTCATATCAGTCGGATTAATCATAATATATGATTTGAAAATTATATATTTTACAAAAATAAAGCATTATGTCTATATGATAATTTACTTTCCCACTAAATGACGAGAAAATGCTCACTTCGTTCGCATTAACTTGGACTATACAATCTTATAGATTATATACAACTAAAAAATCTTCGCTGTGCTCAGATTAACTTGCACTATATATTTATAAAATATCTCCTATATAAAATAATTAATTCATTGATGACGGAGAAATGTGCCGAGCGGCGGTGGATTGATCCGGTACCAAAAATTGCTAAACAGATACGGATACGATTATGACTATCAACAATCCATCAGATGCAATGACAATCGCGTTTGTCAGTATTGAATATCCACCGCGTTTATTCGGTGGACTTGGAGCATATGTTACAGATATCACAGATGCATTCACCGGACTTGGGCATGATATCATAATTGCAACTCCAAACGAGAACAATTCACTTCCTGTTCATGAAATACAAGGTGGCAGTGAAGGTGAATGTAAATGTAAATGTAACCTTAAAGATAATGATGACGGTAAAGGTGAAATAGAAGTATTCCGTCCGCAGTCGCTATCTGACAGGGATACAGCGGAATTGTTCTTATCGCAGGAGACATGGGACACATGGGGAGATCAGGGTGTTGATTTCCTTTGTGACCTGTTATCGTACAACCATCTCGCAGCATCCCGTATTGTAGAGTTGATACGAAACGGCAGGTCGGTTGATATCTGTGTTGGACATGACTGGCTTGACCTGCCTGCTGCAATGACGATCAAGAAAGAGACTGGTATCCCGACGATCTACCATGTACACAGTACAGAAGCAGGTCGTTCGCTCGGGAATCTTAATCCTCAGATTCAGCGTTTTGAGAATAGGAGCGCGAATTATGTTGATGCCCTTATTACAGTTTCCAATGCGATGAAGGATGAACTGGTTTCAATGGGCGTTCCGCAGGATAAGATATATGTATGCTACAACGGCGTGGACGTTAAGAGATTTGATCCGGAGAATGCACGCCCATCCAATATCAGCAAATTGAGGGAGCAGTATGGGATAAAAGATGGCGACCGTGTGGTGCTTTTTATTGGACGGCTTGAAGAGGTTAAAGGTGCTGCTAAACTCGTGCTTGCCATGCCGCAGGTGCTTGAAAAATATCCAGATACTAAACTTGTGCTGGTCGGTAAGGGCACACAGGAAGGATTGATACGCGGCATGATCTCGGACAATCATCTTGAAAGTTCGGTTTTGCTTAACACTGATTATCTACCTGATGATGAGAAGATAGACCATTATGCAATGTCTGATGTCTGTGTTTTCCCGAGTTTTTATGAGCCATTTGGCATCGTTGCGATCGAGGCAATGGCAATGGAAAAACCTGTTGTGGTGGGTGCAAAGGGAACGAGTGGATTACGTGAAATAGTTGTGACACCGCCATCTGATGAGCCGACAGGTATGCACGTAAATCCCCATGACCCACAGGATGTTGCATGGGGGATCACTGAAATTTTTGATGGCGGATATGAGGTAGAGTGGGGTAAGAACGGGCGCAAACGGGTGCTTGAGATGTTCACATGGGAAGTGGTATCCAGTCATACATTGGATGTGTATAGGGACGTGATCTCTAAGGTCAAAGGGGTGTGAAGAACATGTCTGAGATTAGGAAGCACTATTTTCTGGAATACTCATGTATAAAAAACCAACCGCAGAGGACGCTGAGATCGCAGAGGGAAGTTGCAAATCAGTTAACAACTCTGCGCCCTCTGCGTGCTCTGCGGTGAAAATTAGTTGCTCAATCATTAAAATAACTGGATTTTGGAACAGTGTCGTAATCGATAAGTGATATGTAAAAGGGTGTGAAGAATATGTCAGAGATCAGGAAGCACTATTTTCTGGATGAATATTGTATCATTGCATCGGAGCGCGGAAAGCGCCCATCCGATTTTGCATCAAAGAAAACTGCCAGTGTGGTTTCTGATTGTGTGTTCTGCGGTGGGAATGAGAACAAGACACCACCAGGGACTGCGGTTTACAAGGATGGGGAGGTGCTGGCGGATAAAGAGGGATCGCTTGTGACAGGCTGGGATGTCAGATGCATTCCGAACCTATTTTCGGCTTTATCCCCTAAACCTGCTATTTTGCCGGACCCTGAGGCTTCGCAGTGGTCGATACAAGAAGGGTTTGGTTATCATGAGGTGATCGTTGAATCCCCTATTCACGGCAGGATGATATCGGATTTCTCGGACAATGAGATGTCGCTGCTCATACGAGTGTATAAAGAGCGCGTGTCTCATTATCGTTCGCAGGATGGCATCAAGTACGTTTCGCTGTTTAAGAATTGGGGCGAACGTGCAGGTGCATCGCTCGACCATACCCACTCTCAACTTATCGCTCTTCCGATCCTCCCGCCATCATTGAAGCGTGAGCAGGATGCGATCCACGCTGCCAGTGGGTGTCCATATTGTGACATTGTGGAAAAGGAAAGCAGATCTGTGCGATTGTTGTATGAGAATAGCGGGGCTGTTGCGTTTTGTCCCCATTTTTCAATGAATCCGTTCGAGGTGTGGATATTGCCAAAACAGCATGTGAACCATCTGGCAAACTGTACGGATGAGATGCTGCGACTTATCGGTGATGCGATACGTTTTGTTGTTAAGCGGCTGTCGATATCGTCTTTGGCACGCCGCATGGATTTTGTAACCTTATCAGTATACGTCACCGCATAGCTCTTTAATCAGAATTGAGCCCGCCCGCCCCACAGTCTGGATAAGCGACCATGCCGAGCGCAGGAAACCCTCCTTATCCACATCAAGAATAGCTACAAGCGCCACTTCAGGAATATCCAACCCCCTCGAAGTAGCGTATTTTTATAATTCGATTGTTACAGATATTTACTAAAATTATCCGAATCCACTTTTGCGAGTTTCAGAATGCCTTTTAGTGTGCCGATTTTCAATTGGCCATGCATTGGCACAACAGTACCAAATTTTCCGTCTGACGTTATTTTTGAAAGTCTCACATGACTTCCTGTGCGTCCGCTAATCTCAAATCCAAATTTATTGCAAAGAATTTTTACAGCAGTTTCCCCGGATACTGCCCTAAGCTTCGGCAAGTGATGCAACCTCAAAAGTCGTTATAAGTGCCTTTGTGTTATTTTCTAAAGGGAATTCTTCAAGATATAATTCAGTCGCTTCCTTTAGGTTAGATACAGCTTCTTCTATTGTATTTCCTTGACTGATTGTTCCCACTTCTGGACATTCTGCCACATACATATCATCTTCCTTATGCAACACTGCGGTGAATACTTTTGAGTTTGTCATATATTACCAATTGTTCTTCTAATATTTCATTATTTTGCCATTCCAAAATTCTGGTGCTACATTTTTTAAATTCGCCATGTGCCTCGTTTCCATCCAAGCCCTTTTCTCATCATTTAGGGGAGGTCTGGGGTTGTGTGTTTGTCTTATGTCAGTATCCTTATTGGTATTTGTATAGTTGTAGGGAGATAGCTGCGCAAACGAGAGTGTTTTATCTTAAACTAAAACCAGTACAACCGCCGCAGGCGGCATGTTTCCAAACCACTAATCGTATGCAATTATTCACATTGGTCGGATTAATAATAATACCTAATTTTAAATTAAAATCTATCGATTTCGCGAAAATGGCGCACAATATCTCTTATACAATTCATTTTGTCCATTAATGCGAAAATAGAACTATTTCATTGATGATAATGGGGCGTGCCGCCTGCGGCGGTTCGACTTGGCGTCAAAAACTGCTAAACAAAAACCCTTATTGTATTGTATTTGCATCTTCCCGGTCTATCTTATCTATGGCACACCGCATGGATTCTGTGACCTTATCGGCATACATCACTACATGACACTTTGGAATTGAGCGCCCGGCCCACAGTCTGGATACGACCATGCCGAGCGCAGGAAACCCTCCTTCTCCGCATCAATATAGCCACAAGCGCCACCTCGGGAATATCCAGCCCCTCTCTAAGAAGGTTAATCCCCACAAACACATCGAACACACTCTGCATTAAATCACGCACAATCTTATTGCTCTCAACAGTATCAATATCATGATGCATGTGGTGCACTCGGATACCCACATCGACAAAATGATTCGGGAAGATTTGGTCAGGTATATATAAACTGATTAACATAAAGAAAATTAAAGACAAATAATTCATATTATAAAATGGAAACTGCGGACAGGAATTCATTCATAAAGAGGTATCAAATGAACGTGATAGATGCAAAAGCAGATGTGTTTTGGATGGCTTTCAAAGGTCTGCCAAAAAAAGAAAAGCAATCTGTTGTCGAGAGATTGCTAACAGATACCGAATTTATGGATGATCTTATTGATATAGCCACACTCGAACTACGGTGTGATGAACCATCAAGACCCTTAAACGAATATATTGCCCAAAAAGCTAACTATCAATCACATCATTGATTCAAAACATTTGGATTCAAGACGCATGTGGAATGAGATTAAGTCATATGCAACGCGCCAGGTGAGTGTAGAACAACTGGTAAAAGACATATGTTCGATCAAATAAAATATAGGTTTTATCAGGCTCTAAAGTGTTTAATGGCGGCTATCAAATGAAAAAACTTCGAATAGGCATGTTCGCGTGGGAGAGCCTGTATTCAATAAAGGTTGGGGGAATCGCGCCGCATGTATCGGAACTATCAGAGGCTCTTGCGGCAAAAGGGCATGAGGTTCATATTTTTACCCGTAGCGGCGGGCTGAGTGACTACGAGATGATAAATGGTGTGCATTACCAGAGGGTAACGCATGACCAGGCCGGAGGCATCGTTTATCAGATGGACAGGATGTGCGATGCGATGTATTCACGTTTTTTGGAAGTAAGTGAGAATGGGGAATTTGATGTACTTCATGGGCACGACTGGCATCCTGTGAATGTCCTGTGCCGGATAAAGACTGAGTTTGGTGTGCCTTTTGCAATCACATATCACAGCACGGAGTGGGGCAGGAACGGGAACCAATACGGTAGTTGGTGGGAAGCGCAGGAGATTTCGCATCGGGAATGGCTTGGGGGTTTTGAGGCAAAAGAAGTGATATCAACATCAACAATTTTGACAGATGAGATCCAGCATCTTTACCAGATATCCGATTCCAAGATCAATATAATTCCAAATGGGATATATGCAGGTAAGATCCGAAAAGATGTTGATGCCGGCAAGGTCAAGGGAAGAGTAGGAATACACCCTCTTGCACCCGTTGTGCTATTTATCGGGCGCATGAATTACCAGAAAGGTCCCGACCTTCTTGTTGAGGCAATACCAGCGGTGCTGGATCATGGAAGGTATAAGGGATACAA
>JAUSPM010000022.1 GCA_030655675.1 Methanosarcinaceae archaeon
GCATAATATATCAAAACTCGTAACTATTCAGCCATATATAAACGTTATCTGTAGACTGAATATACTCAAAATATATAATTGTACACAATTGTAAAACATATTTTAAATCGATTGACTTAGACTCAGTATAAAAAACCAAACAATGTATTTGTATAGACACAAATAAGCGGATTTTCGCAATCAGCCTCCAGTCTTAATGATGGCTGAATAGTTACCAAAACTCTTTTAATATGGTCCCCGCTCACCATATGACCTGCACGCCTTGCAGGCGTAGCAGATGCTCAACTCCGTAGGAGGTAAGTATTCTCTGCGGCCGTATAAATTTTCATTAACTTTTACTTACCCCAACAATATCGTATATATCCTGTGGACTTTTCAACACAGTAATATTCTCCATCTGTCCAAGTTTCTCAGAGTTGGTCACATCCACTTCACGCATTTTAAGTATCATTTCCCTTCCTGTAGGTGATACGGTCTTCACCGTGCCACGAACCTGATCCACAGGCAGCATGTATATCGGAGTATTGCCTTTTGCAGTTTGTGCAACTGCATTGGTAACAAGTGTATCCGCAATTCCATTGACGATCTTGGCCACCGAATTTGCCGTCACAGGCGCGATCAATAGCATATCATAGTGCCCGACCTGAAGAGGTCCGGCAATAAAAGGCGAATTTGGTCCCGCATCTACCTTGAAGTTAGGAAAATCACGCTGGATATCATCCCACATACGGTACCATTTCATCACTGTTTCGCCTTCTTTTGACAAAAATACCATAACCTCAACATCGGTTTTGTTCTTAATGTCAACCATCACCTCGTAAGTGTCACGTATCAGGTCACCCGACCCTGTAATACCCCATGCGATCCTTTTCATCTTCAAGCCTCCTATTATTAAATTTTACAATTCAGACCATATAATTATTCAATAATTCTGTGCCCAAACCTCAAAATATGCCCTCTCATGCGCACATGCCGGACATTTTTCCACCGATTGCGTACCCTCATGAACATAACCACAATTGCGGCATTTCCATTTAGTGACAGTGTCCCGCTTAAACACCAGCCCATTCTCAATATTTTCGATCAGGGCACGGTATCGTTCCTCATGAGCCTTCTCTGCCACAGCAATATTCTTAAAGACCGATGCAATTTCCAAAAAACCTTCTTTTTCTGCAACCCCTGCAAACTCAGGATACATCTGTGTATGTTCATGGTTCTCGCCATCGGCTGACGCTTCAAGGTTAGACTTCGTGTTCCCAATAACACCCGCAGGGAATGAGGCTGTAATCTCCACTTCTCCGCCTTCAAGGAACTTGAACAACCTTTTTGCATGCTCTTTCTCATTATCAGCCGTTTCCAAAAAGAATCCTGAGATCTGCTCATATCCTTCCTTTTTTGCTGCCGATGCAAAATAGGTATAGCGATTCCTTGCCTGCGATTCTCCTGCAAATGCAGTCAATAGGTTTTTCTCAGTCTGTGTTCCTTTCAAATTTGTCATGTAATTGCCTCCACTTTTGGAATGCATGAAAAAAATCAACCGCAGAGGGCGCAGAAGGCGCAGAGAATAAAAATATAAGCAACTCTGCGGTCTCAGCGTCCTCTGCGGTTCGATATATTAATTTATTGTAATTTGTATAATATTAGTCAACATTGTTTAATTTTAAAATATAAATTCAATATCCTACAAACGATTCCTGTTTCACCCGGCTCTTCGGGATTTTAAGACTATCCAGTATCGAAACCATAGAATCAATCATTACAGGCGGACCACATAAATAGAACATATATTCCTTGTAGTCCGGTATCTCGCGCACGATCATGCTATCACATATCCGTTCCCGACACCCCTGCCAATCATCACCTGCCCTTGTCAAAGTGTGAACAACCTTCAGGTTTTTGTTCCCACGTTCCATTTTGTCAAGTTCATCCCCAAAAACAATATCTTGATGTTCCTTGTTACTTATTATCATAGTAACTTTTGTATCAAGTCCCGCATCTGCACAATATTTGCATATACTGATCATTGGAGTGATCCCGATGCCACCGCTCAACAGTGCGATTTTGTCATACTCACCCTCAAATGTCAAACTCCCGTAGGGGCCATCGATATCCACAATATCACCAACAACCATCTTATCCAACACGTTGGAATAATCATGACCCGTGAGTTTCTTGGTAAATTCAATATGATCCTTTTCAGTCGGACTGCTGGACATCGTAAAAGGCTTGCGCACCCTTTCACCAAGAACCGTAATCGTAACAAACATGAACTGTCCGGCTTTGTAATCAAACCCGATGGGTCTGTTGAACCTGAAACTCTTGACATCATGGGTTCGCTGTATGATCTCTTTCAAATCTGCTGTGAATTCCACAGACCATGCCTCCGTTTATTGAATACTTTTCATCATCTTTGCAGTACTTATCAGTCTATTAACTGAGCGGTGCAGACTCCTGAGACCTTCCGTATCCTCAGACACACCCTCTGCGCCCTTATCCTTAGACCAAAAAGTTCCACCTAAGTTCGAACCAAACGACCCTCCTGCAACCGGGATCATTTCACTTATGACATAGAAATTGAGGATCGTTTGAATTGCAGGTTCCTGCCCCCCAATCCGGTCGCCACCATCGGCGACTGCCATTCCTACCTTGTTCAAGAACACTTTCGGATCACGCGCAACAATCGCGCGGCACCGATCCATCATAACCTTTGTCTGACCACTGAGAGTTCCCTGATACACAGGAGTACCGATTACCCATGCATCTGCCCAGATCATTTTCTTATACAACTCGACCATGTCATCCTTGTGAACGCAACCCTCTTTTGTACGAATGCAATAATCACAATGGATACAAAAATTCAGCGTTTTCCCGCTTGCAGAGAAATAATCGGTCTCGACCGAAAAATTCTCCTCCGCAAATCTCAATGCTTCCTTCACAATATGATCGGTCGCTTTTTTCCTTGGACTTCCAGATATTCCCAGAAGTTTTATAGGAGTGTCATTGTTAGACATCATCACCCTTTCGCTAAAATTATCGCTTATACCAATGTAATTGCTTGCATTGGACAGGCATCAACACACTCGCCGCACTCGGTACAATCCTCCGGGCGTGCAACGACTGCTCTGTCGTCAACCAAATCAAATACATCCATAGGGCATGCTTCAACACATGCACCTACTCCTTCACATTCATCTAAATCTACTTTTGGTGGCATATTTTCTCCTCCCTTTTAATTCCGATCAATACTACTGCACCTTGAGTCTGTTGTACACATCATGTCCAACAATTGCCCCATGCGCCGCAGCAACAATAAGTAAATCTACATCAGATGCAACATTTCCAACTGCATAAACACCATCTACATTTGTACGCTGGTGTTTATCAGTCTTGACAAAACCGGATTCATCGATCTCAACCCCAAGATGTTCAGCCGCTTTTATATCCGGCTTCAGATCGCTTACAAGTACCACTGCATCCACATAGATCTCAAGTTTCTCATCCTCAGTATTATCCTGCAGAATCGCTTTTTCAACTTTCTTTGCACCCTGCAATTCCAGCAGGTTTGTTGATGTCATGATCTTCAATGCTTCGATCTTTTTTACCCTGTCCATGACCTTGTCAGGCACACCGAATGAACTTTCTTCCGTAACCAATGTGATACTGTCAACAATTCCCGAAAGACACTCGGCAGTCGAAACCGCATTGTATCCTTTGCCATAGATAAGTACCCGCTTGTCCGCAAGTTTTGATGGATCTGTACTGAGATAGTACACCCCCCCCTCATTCTGTGCAAACTTTTCCTCGCCCGGAATTCCTAATTCCA
>JAUSPM010000026.1 GCA_030655675.1 Methanosarcinaceae archaeon
TGAGGTCGCAGAGAGTTGTATTTTCCCTCTGCGCTCTCCGCGTGCTCTGCGGTGAAATTTTGTTTAATATTCATCGGAATAACTGGATTTTGGAAAACGCCGACTGGCCGGCGAATAATTAACCTCTTGCAATCATAAATCAGCGTAAATCAGCGTCTGAAATATTCAACCACATCTGATTATGCCACAGAGTACACAGAGAGCACAGAGAACGTAGCAACATTCCCTCTGTGTACTCTGTGCTCTCTGTGGCCAGAAATTTGGTTGCATAGTCATTGGAATAACTGGGTATTGGAAAGCGCCGACTGGCCGGCGAACAATTAACCTCTTGCAATCATAAATCTGCGTAAATCTGCGAAATCTGCGTCTGGAAAAAATAATATATTAACCGCAAATGCACGCAGATGCGCTCCGCGCTGTTTTTGATTAATCATAGTTGCATATTGATTCACAACTCTGCGCTCTCCGCGTGCTCTGCGGTTTTAAAATATTTATTGATCTTTAGCGTTTTTGAATAAAACCCACTCAATATTGAGGAGATCCTAATTTTAACTTATAATTATACTATCAAAAATCAAACAACGTCTTTTGTGGTTTACGAGATTCACGTTTTTTGGCTACACTCGTTTTTGTATCTACTTTTTCGCTACTTACATCCACAGTAGCAGCAGTTTCAGTGATATTCTGGATCGAATCAAGACTCACCTGTGAATCGTTTTTGCTTTTGATCTTGTTGGATATGACCGTTTTTGGTGCTGCAAAAAATTCAATATCATCTGAAACTTTTTCACCAATTATGGATTGTGCCTGATCATAGACGCCTTGAAGTTTCTTTGTCACTTTTGGGCTTCCTGTCATGTAGGCAAGTTCATCAAGATTTAGATTCAAATTAACTAACGTATCGACTGCATAGTCTTCATCCTTTAACATTCGGCCATACATCGATGTCAGGTCTGCACGCGCATATCGCATAGATTCATGACAGTGTTCGCCAATCTTGGATGCAACATTGTCCCTCATGGTCCGCCTTGCACGCAATTGTCCAAGTCTTCGCCAGAATGAAGGCGGCTGATATTTGATGAAACCACCATGTACATGTGTTTTAGCAACCACAGCCCCACAGGTCATGAGCACCCCTGCATACCGCCACATGCGATAGTTCTGCCGCTTTTTTACACGTCCAAGATATCTGTCCGCATGAGATAGATATTCAAACCCGTTGCTGACATCTACATCAATTCCATCAACTTTAACGTTAACTTTGCCGGCACCACCACCATATTGTAACGGAAGATTTTCATCGATCCAGTGCACCAGATCCTCGGGGTTCTCATCCAGCCCATAAGTCGCATTAAGCGCTTTTTGTGCATCAGTACCTTTGAATATCTGTTCAAGCACCTTGAAGATCGATCCCTTTGTATCTCTCTGTGATGTGGCAATATCCTCAATATTGATCTCACTTCTGCCAGTAGAAACAGCCTGCAGGTCGTTCACAGCACTTCGCATATCTCCACCGGCATTTTCTGCTACATTCTCAATGACACCTACGCCACACATGATGCCTTCATTGTGGCATATATTCTTGAGCGCAGGAACCATAGAGCGACTCTGCACACCATGGAATTTTATTTCAAGACACAGCGTCCTGAGTGTTGAAGTCAGGCCATACAGGTCATTTGCAATAAGCACGATTGGCTGATTCGTTTTCTTAATGATATCACCAATAGCACGGGCACCACCGCGATCGGATGTGCCATGTATATTGTCGGCCTCATCAAGAATTATCAATCTCTTTGAATCGGTTCCTGATAGGGTACGCATCTTTGAAGCCGAACCTGCGATCCTTTCTATCACAGATGCAGTTCTTTGATCACTTGCATTGAGCTCTATAATCTCCCATCCATAATCATTGCCAAGTGCATGTGCCGCAGATGTTTTGCCAATACCTGCCTGACCCTGCAGGATAACAGCCCGCTTTTCCGGCACGCCATGCAGCCATTCCTCTGCCCATGCTTGCAAGTCCATAACCGCTTTTTTGTTTCCAACCACTTCGGAGAGTGATCGAGGTCTATATTTTTCAGCCCATTCAATCGAAATTGTCATCAGTAATCATACCTTCATGAAACGGAAAATTAATTAATGTTTGCATTTCTTTGGAGAATAATAATATTATTACTGGTTGGTTGATATGGGCTCAAGAAACACAGGAAATCTACTGGATATCATTGAAAAACGTGCGCTTGCAAATAGAGCAAAGGTTGCGATCGGTATACGCAACCCTAACGAAAAAATATTGATGAGCGCGAAAGCCGCACAGGATGCGGGGTATGCCGATGTTGTTCTGGTTGGTAACAAGAAAGAAATTGAAGATATAGGTACTGACCTTGAGATCGTTGACACGGACGAACCTGAAAAAACGATTGGAGATGTTCTTGCATCAGGATATGTTGATGCCTCCGTTAGAGGAACGGCGCGCGCGTCAGGTGCACTTTCGCATCTCAAAAAGGTTCTTGGAATGAACAAATTATATCGACTTGCGCTTCTTCTGGATAATAATGGAAATCCATTTTTTCTTGCTCCCGTTGGCATTGATGAAGGTTTTGACAATGATGACAAGATTGAATTCATCAGGTTAGGAGTTGAACATATACGCAGGTTTGGAATTGAGCCTGTTGTTGGCATTCTTTCAGGCGGAAGAATTGGTGACATTGGACGTGATGAATGGGTTGACCGTACTATATCCAATGCCGAATTTGTGACCGCTCGTGGTCTGGAAATGGGAGTTAACATAACTAACTATAATATACTCATAGAAGATGCCATCAAAGAAGCAAATTTTATTCTTGCGCCTGATGGAATTTCAGGAAACTTGATATTCAGGACACTGGTTTTCCTGGGTGGCGGCGATGGGATAGGCGCGCCAGTACTCATGGATGATTATGTGTTTGTAGATACATCGCGTGTTGGTGGACATTACACAAAGGCTATTATGCTTGCCAGTGCACTTGTTGATATTAATAAATCAAAAAATAAAAATTTAGGGTGATCAATTTGGAATCTATTACACCGGAATGGCCAGTAGTAAAAGGCGATTATGTTGTCGGTACGCCAGGATCAAGAATTGCTGTTGTAACACTTGCAAGTACACTTGAACCATATCTTGATGCTGCTATCTGGGGCACCTGTAAAACAGAAAATCTTGGTGCTGAAAAGATCATTGCAAATGTCATTTCAAATTCAAATATCAGATATGTACTCGTTTGTGGCGGAGAGTCGCGTGGACATCTTGCAGGACAAACACTGTTAGCACTTCATAAGAATGGAATTGATGAACAAGGCCGAATAATTGGATCAAATGGTGCGATCCCGTTCATTGAGAATATCACAAAAGATGCTATCAAGCGTTTCCAGAGTCAGGTCAAATTTATAGGGCACATTGGATTGACCGATCTCGATGAGATACGGCAGATCGTGGATGAATATAAGAATAAAGATGCTGTGTATGATGAAGAGCCTGTGGTTGTTGGTACGACAAAAAAGAAGCATGCTGCACCAAGTAAACCAATATCAGGCGATCTGATGATTTCCGATGAATTTATGATGGATGTCACAGCAGGCATTATATATTCTGCTGAAGCAGAAGCACTATAATAAATGATGATTGATTGATTATGATGATTATGCAAATGTATGCTGAAAAAAGAGGGTAAAATATGTTCAGGTTTCAAAAAGAACAAGAGATCGTTAATATTGCAGGAACAAAGATAGGGGGTCAGCCAGGTGAACTACCTACTGTGCTTGCAGGTACAATCTTCTACAATAACCATAAGATTGTACAGGATGCTGCAGCAGGTATATTTGATGAGGGTGCTGCAGAGAAACTTGTTAATATCCAGGAAACGAATTCCGATGAAACCGGAAATCCACATTTGGTCCATATATTCGGGACTACAGCAGAAAGTATCTCTAATTATATCGATTTTATTGCGAATATAACAAATGCTCCATTTATTGTAGATTCTCCTGAAGCGTCAGTGCGGATGCATGCTGTTGAGTATGTTACTGACATCGGGCTTGCCGATAAAGCTATTTACAATTCCATTAACATGAGTATAACGAATGATGAGCAGGAAGCATTGAAACGATCCGATGTCGATAGTTCAATAATCCTTGGGTTCAATGCTATGAATTCCTCTCTGGATGGCAGAATGGCACTGCTT
>JAUSPM010000031.1 GCA_030655675.1 Methanosarcinaceae archaeon
AGAGGGTAACAGGTTTAGCTACGGGAACGTGATCCCAAACAAAATACTCGTTATCCCTCTCGACCTACTTAGATAGTAGGTGACAAGATACATTTTTTTGTTGCTCTTGCAATAAGGGGTATATACGAACAAATACAAAAATAGTATTTGGTGCGGGAGGTGCGATTCGAACGCACGAATTCCTACGAAACAGGGTCCTAAGCCCTGCGCCTTTGACCTGGCTGGGCGACCCCCGCACATATTGAAAAGAAAGGGAAACAAAGAAAGTTGAATGTGAATCCCACTTCGAGGCCGGATACTTAAAAGCGTATATTGATTATAGATTTTTAAGTCCAATAAATAAAGAAATGCGCCGACCGGGATTCGAACCCGGGTTTGAGGCTTGGAAGGCCTCAGTCATAGCCACTAAACCACCAGCGCGCAAAGTGCAACCCATAGAAGTATTTTTGAGATATAACGCTTTCGGCCGACATTTGAATAAAATCAGCAAAATCTAATTAAATGAAGAATAAAATGCATAAATGCCATACTTTTTATTGTATTTCATATTCATGATGTAGTACGTGTCGCGCTTTGCGCGCATGTGATTGCGATGTTTTTAGCATCAGTTTTGACAATTTACATCTAATGATATTGTATTATTAACTCGACACTAATTCTAATGAGACGATTGCAACTGTAAAACAATAATTATTATCGATCATCATTAAAATATCAGAAGCCTTGAACTATTATAACACATGTGTTCATAATTGATGTCAATTGATCAATATTGACACCATACCACATATATGCATGATCACACATTGTTCTTTTTGGTAATAGGTAGTAATCATTAACCAACTCAAACATGGTGTGGTGAAAATGAATACACAAGATGATATGATGAAAAACAATATAAATCAAAATGACGAAAATTCAATAAAGACATATTTGTTTGATGTGCTCGTAAATCTGCGCAATACCGATGTAGTAGGACACACCGAACAGTCAATAATAACTGATCTATTAGACATAACCATGGATACACATGGTGCTGAATTTGTCAAAGAACTTCGTCATATTTGCAAACAAAAAAGTGATGACGAAGTATTCGATATGCTCATGGAATTGCATGGCATTGAAATGACAAAAGAGTTCATTTACACATACGGAAAAATGAAAGGAAAAAAAATTGGAAAACATCTTGGAAAATGCGATGACCCGCGTTCGGCGATCAAAAACTTTAGTCTACACATCCAATCTACCTACGATATAAAAATAAATGAAAAAGCACTCGGCAACGAAGGACAAATATCATCCAAAAATAGATTAAACAAAAATCTTCGTAATATCAAAAAAACCACTTCCTTTAATCCAAATTATATAAACACACAAGGTTTCATTGAAGGTGCACTCTCATTTATGACTGGCATGCAAGCCAATATTTGTATAAATAATCTAAATGGGAACAAAATATATTTTAAACAACCTATAAAATATTTTTTCGGGTTTTTCTGACCAACTATTTCTCTTTTATCTCTTTTTTCAAAATATAAAACAAACGAAAGTGCAAACACAATTCCCAACATCATCGAGGATCGTATAATCAATCTACAATTGATTAACATTGATACCACAAACAATATATATATATGAACTCACATTGTAATTTTTAGTGATAGGTATATATAAATTAACTTGAAAATGGTGATGAAATTATGGGGATTGAAGATAAGTGGGTAAATAATATTCATCAAAGTGAAGAAAATGCAATTACAACCAATTTATTTGATGTAGTCATAAACCTGCGCAATGATGCAGTAAAGGAATACAACGGACATTCAATAACAGCCGACCTATTAGACATAACTATGGATACACATGGTACTGAAGTGACCGAAGAACTTGTTCATATGTGTAAACAAAATGATATTAATTTATTCGATATGCTCGTGGAACTGCATGGTGCCGAAATCGCAAAAGAACTTATTTACACACACGGAAAAATGAAAGGATTAGATTTTGGAAAAAATATTGGAAAATGTAAAAATCCACATTCAGCGATCAAACAAATTAATGCGCACATCCAATCTGGCTACGACATAAAAATAGATAATGATGCACTCAGCAATGAGCAAGATGATTTACATCTCTGTAAAATTAATTCAGAGTATAAATCTATAACATATACTCAAGAAAAAACATCGCCCGAAAATGGATCAACAAAAAACCTTCGTAATAACAAAAAAACGGTTCTCTTAAATCCACTTTATATAAATACACAAGGTTTCATCGAAGGTGCACTATCATTTATGACCGGCATGCAAGCCAATATTGCTACTGAATCAAATGAGCACAAAATATATTTCAAAAAATCTAAAAAATATTTTTTCGGACTTTTCTGATCAACTACTACTTTCCTTTTTTCTCTTTTCTAGATATATCAGACGAAAGCGTGGACAGAATTCCCAATATAAACATCAAACAACCAATCCACACCAAACTCTCAAATGGTTTTTTCGTAACATCCAGTCCAATAATATCAGCCTGGATCAAATGTGGAACAGATCCCTGAAACTCTATCTTGGTATCTGATAACAAACCATACCTCATATCAGGACGACTGATAAAACCAAACTGACTGCTCTTCCAAAACATTATAGTGGAATTATACACCTTACCATCAGTCACCTCGACATCAACGATTTGTACCCAATCCTTTCCGATCTGCTCAACCCTAAAATCCAAAAAACGCATGCCTATCGGTCCATTTTCTTTATAGACACCGACATCATTCACACCATAGTTGAAATGATATGTAGTTGCAAAAGAAGTGCTTATAATTGCACCCATGACCACACAGACAAAACCGATATGGATCAAATTTATCCCCATAAATCTAAGAGATATTCTCTTATTCTTCATCTTAATATCTTTGATTATCTTGAACATAATACTTGACACTACAAAGAAAAAAGCAGGCAAGTATGAAAGGATTGAGATCGAACCCAGTATATTTTTCAATAACGAATCTGAAGCAGAAGTTGCTACAGAATATCCATCATGTGGAACTGCAATGCCCAAAATTAAAGACATTAACACAAAGACTGCACACACATAAGACAGTATTCGTAATTGTATTCTGCCATACAAAATACAGATACCTGTAATATATGTCAAAACCAAAACAAGAGGATATGAGAGGATATTGTAAAAATCCGGTAATATGATAGTTTCCTGACCCATAAAACTCAGGATCACATATAACATCGGACCCCAAAATGATATGAACGCCATGAGGATCAATATCAAGATCGTAAAATAAAAAGTGTTATTTGGTCCAAAAGCAGAACTAATACTACTTGGAGCTTCACCTTGTGGCAACCCGAACCACAACACAAGGATCAGGGTATAATCAATTACCACT
Source organism: Methanosarcinaceae archaeon (assembly GCA_030655675.1). GTDB lineage: Archaea > Halobacteriota > Methanosarcinia > Methanosarcinales > Methanosarcinaceae > Methanovorans. Next base: position 3,410 of record JAUSPM010000031.1, read on the forward strand.
GCCAGAAAGAGAATAAGTATCCACCAGGTGGGAGTTCCCGCAAAACTGTGAACAGATGTAATAATACCACTTCGTGCAACCAATGTGATAAAGATCGAACTTATGAATGTTCCGATACACAAAAACGGAAACATTACTTTGTATTCATACCTGTTGTTAAAACGTACAACTGCATGCAACACAGCAGTTAACAAAAGCCACATACCCATTGTTGCCGATTGTGTAGGATCCCACTGCCAAAAACCATTCCAGCCAAGTAAATGATTTGCCCAGATACCACCTGTTATCATGCTTATACTTAAAAATAACCAGGAAAGACGAAGATGATTTTTAATATCCGATATCTTTTCTTCCCTAAGAGTAAGATAAGATAATGATGCAGATGCAGGAATTATGGTAAAGGCATATGCCAAAAAGGCTGTGGCAATATGAGGGGGCATCAAAATATCAGTAAGTGCCGGATTTAGACCATTACCATACAATGGTAAGGAAGCACCACTTATAAGATATATCGACTTAAATGGTGTCATTTTGATTGTAAGAATTATTAAAAATGCACATGTCAAGAGAGCATATCCATTCGTGAATCGTTTTTGGTGAGTGTCCGAACCACGTAGCATAATATTTGATAGCACAATCAAAATTGAGAAAAATGCCCATGCCAGATACGTGCCTTCCTGCCCCACGATCATGGTACCAAGCCGATAGTATAATGACATGTCGGCACTACTGTGCTGCCAGACATAGAACAGACTAAAATCAAGGAATACAAATGCGTATATCAAAATAAGGAAAGATAGAGTTAATGAAAACGCTGCAATTTTTGCTGCTATTAACCCTGGTTCGGGCTTACCAATGAACATTAAAATGGCGCCGGATAATGCAGATAAAAGACCTATGTACAGTAAAATATCACCTGCAGTCATCTAAAACGTCTCCATATCAAGAACAATAGACCTGCAAAAGCAAATACCGGAATGATGTCCTTCAATATTACCTCAACAGCAGCAATTCCTCCCGGTCGTTCCACTGTGAGAATTACAACTTCTGTTTTACTCCATTTTCCTGATGAATCTTTTACGTGTACAAATATCGGATGTTTGTCGTATGATAAAATAGATGTATCAATGACTGCACCAAGTACGACTGATGAATCATTTGATTTCCCGACGATATATTCTAATTGTAGTCCATCCCCATCTCGACCAATTTCATCGATAAAGTATTCAGCCCTTGTCAATTTCGTGAGCTGCGGAAGTACCACAGTAACCTGTAAAATACTTACCTCACCACTATAAACTACAGCAGGATCAATTGTTGCTGCAATCCTTGGTATGAATTCACTTGTTGCAAGTACATGGAAACTAATTGAATCGGCACCGCCATGACAAATAGCACAACTCGGTGCAAGACCATGTGCTGTTCCTGCCGGAGAACGACCCTGTGTGCCCATATTCGTGGCATTAAATGGCGGCTCCCCGCCCTGGTATGTGTGACAGTCTTTACATTTTGTGACATTACCGGCAGTCCAATTCTCCCAGCCAGGATCCTGAACAGTACCCATTGGATAAGCGTCATAATGGAAACTGTTCATTCCTGATGAATCATGGCATGAAGTACATGTGATCAAAGCATCACTAAATACCGTCTGGGATATGGTTGACATTGTACCACCCAGGATTGACGCTGAACTGCTATATTCCATTAAAGCAGCAATATCGTCATGACAATCCGAACATGGTTCATAGGCTTCTTCAGATACATTACCTACTATGTGAGTAAGTTCATGGAATTTATCTGCATCTTCGTTGTGACAGAGGGTACATGTAGAAGTGCTTATACCGGATTGACCGATCGTCAATCCTGCATAGTGTGCACTACCATATTCATCGTGACAATCCTCACATTGGATTCCTTCATACGGCTGATATTCACGTCCTTCGTGTTCAGGGTGACATTCTGTACATTCGATGTCGTATTTGACCGTACCTCTCATATAACTCTTACCAAGAGCTGTTGGTGTATGATATTTACTAACACCTTCAGCAGTGTGGCATGAATCACAGCCTGCAACTGCTTTAATACCAGACCCGTGACGCACTTTTTCGAGTTGTGTATCGGATTTGTGTGGGAATGTACCTTCCTTACTGTGACATTGGAAACAGAATCCCATGGATTCATTTTGATATTCCCTTACCTCCATACCAGAGTGCAATGAATTATTTGTTGCATTGTGGCATACACGGCAGGTATAATCATTGTTTATAAGCGTGTTTGCTTTCCCGTCAGATGCACCCGGATAATGAGTAAGTATCGGTGTAAGATTGAACTTTTCAGCTTGTTGTTTGTCAACGTGACATGTTTCACAATCGCGGATTATAGTTATTCCCTTGTCGTGGAATGTTTTGACACCTTCACCTGCATGACAGAGTGCACAGTTATTACTTGAATTGTGCTTTGAGACCTGTGGTGCATTACCCCAAAGGGTTGCATTGGTTTCATTACCATGACATACGGCACAATCTGAAGTATTCAATAAGTTCTTCTTTGCCGAGTAATGTGATGCTGATGCAACTGCGTTTTGTGGTTTACGGTCACTATTGTTTTGGTTGTTTGAATGACAATCCCAACATGTTCCACTTGTTGAGATCTCAGCACCCGGATAATGTGAATATATCTGTTTTGCACCAAACAATGAACTGCCATGACAGGTGATACAACTCTTTGGCGTGTGGTTTCCAAGATAAGGTGTTGGATGCTCGTCAGGTTCACCGCCTGTACTATTACCATGACAACCCCAACATGCTTTGTTTGCGTCATCTGTGATGAAACTGGTATAAGTTGTGTCATTGTTAAGATTGACGTGCACGCCCTGTTTAAATTCATCAAGGTCAAGTAAGATAGGTGCGACTCCATCTCCTGTGTGGCAACTGATACAATCAGGACTATATACACCAGGTGTTACAGTGGCTGCATGGAAGTTTTCTGGTTCCCCACCGACTGTTATACTTCCATCAAGTGTGAGATACTTTGCAGGAGTGGCAGTTTGCAATAATTTGAAGTTTCCATCTAGTATATTTTGATCTCCTGCTATGAGATCCACATTGGTCAATACTACAAATTTAAATTTAGAAGCGCCTACAAAGACACCGTCCACTTTTGCACTGAATACATTAATGTCCCTATCAAGCAGTGTTTCTTCATGTGTGATGTAATTGGAAGCAATTACTATTTCATCTTCAAGAAGTATTTCATTTCTGTAAAGTTGTATACGTGCTTTATTCCCCTCAATACTCACATCTGAAACGTGTATGCTGTAACCTTCCCCAAGATCCCAATTATCACCCATAGCAATGGTTTTCTTATCATTGCCCGTGAAGTTGACAGGCATTTCCATTAAGGTCACATTTTCAAGGTCTTTGTCAAGTACGTAGTAGTTCATACCATCCGGCATGTTTTTACGATATTCACTGTCATGGCATGAATAACATTGTTCGTTCTGTGTTTCCCTGTGGATATGTGATGAGAGCATATATCCTGATAAATCGACTACATAACGATCTTTTGCTACGAATAATCGATCCACTGTTACATTTATTATGGCAATATCGTCAATACCGAGTCCACTAATCTCATATTTGAAGTTATTTCCAAGACCTACTATATCGTTTTGCAGAAGCACTCCGTCTTTTTTAATGATCAACATTGCAGCACTGTTCGTTGCTTCGATTAATGTAATTGCATAACCATCTACAAGTTCCCATGGTTTGTCTGCAGAGAGAGTCTTTGTAACAAATGCAAAATTCGTGTGGTTCCTCTGGTCTGGTGCATTGCCCCAACCATCTACAGTTCCGGTATGACACTGGATACAATCTTTGGTATCAAGTGTGACCTTTGGTGCATAATGGGACGACCCCATTGCAGTACCACTGAAAATATCACTTTCATGGCATAATATACAACTGGCATCTGTTGGAACATTGCTCTGCTGTGGCAAATGCTTGAAAACAAATGGTGCTATACCAAAACCAGTTATATGGCACTCATTACACTCTTTTGCCATTAATATGCCATGTTTCATGGTTACATTGATAGTTAAGACGAACGGCGCATCCCCTGAAATGTCACGCACTACGGCGCTCCAGTTACCAGATTGTGGTGAACTTATGTTTATTGAGTTGCCACTAAAATTTGTTCCATTTGGTGAATGTAATGTCAAACCAAGTGTACTGCCTCCTTTCCAAACAAGAGTAGCGTTTAGAGATATGATATCAGGTATCATAGTGAAGTTATATGTAAGTGATTCCTGATTGACTATTATGCCTCTGAATTCCTGTCTTGGCGTGTGACAATCTGTACAGCTAACAGTACCATGTATTGATTTGGTGTATTCGCTGGATATGATTCTCTTATTGGATAAACCATTATGACAACCAAGACACACATTTGAGTCTCCACTCATAGATGGAACACTCAGATTTGCATCGTGTATAGTGCCGACACCATGACATTGGTTACAGGTGTCACCGTGTTCACCACCAGTATCGATTAATGGCTCAAAAATTGATGTGGCGTTAAAGTGGCAGGATGTACAGTAATCAGTAGTGTTTGTAGTACTTCTAAGTGAACTTATAGCAGTATAATTCTTTGCGTAATGTGATACCGAATACAATGCTGTGCCGGTTGTTGGTGCACCTGTGACTTTCATATCAGTCAAATTATGACAGTCAATACAGCCAACAGAGATATTCGTCTTAATATCCTCACCCATGGGTTGATGTTCAATAATTTGTATCGGTGGTATTTTTCTCAAATAAATACCATTAAATGGCGTATTATTAAAATGACAATCCTCACAAGAAGGTAATTCGGATACAGGTTTTGTATGGCTGGGATCTATAAGTTGTTCGGTATAATTTACATGGCAACCCCAGCATACCATAGATATGGCAGAATAATTGGAATCATCGTAATCTCCAGTGATATTATTATGTACACTAGTTAAGAAACGATCACTGATCATTGGAAGACCTGCAGATACGTTTGCACCACCTTCCAAATGGCAGTCAGTACAGTTCCCACCGGCTGCTGATTCTGGCTCATAATGCGGCTCTTTATGGCAACCCAGACATTCGGAATATGTCATAGTGAAATAATTAGACATAGTATGTCCACCGGGCCGTTGAATATGACAAGAATTACAATCCCTTATTGAAATATCATGCATTGAGTCATGACATGACCTACATGTAATGTCATCCTTGCCATCGCCATTGATATCGGTATGGGAATATGACAAACCATTATTGTCCCATGAAGGAATGGATTTAAGAGTATTTGCCCCTGCTAAAGTCCCGCTGGCATCAGGATTGTGGCATTCACTGCAATTCCATGGTATGCGAATGACTGGTTTTTCCTGGATTGGGTGACTGGAAGTTATTGTATAATTAAAAGTACCGGGAGACCGGGAGAATATTCTTGCAATCCATTTACCGGGCTTTGGAGATACATCAAAAGTAACACCATAAAACTCATCGCCTGAAGGATAATATATTTTTGACCCTTTTGCAAATGTGGCAATTCCATCAACACTTGGTACACTGTAAGTACCATCCCACCGGTCAGAAGTGTTTAAATCCTGTAAACCGCTGACATCATCTATCGGCCCAATCAGTGAGAGAAATATTCCATAATTAACATCATCACCAGTCACATCCACACTAATTGTACCGGAATTATCTACATCAATAATATATGTTTTTGTCACTGATTCGTAGGACATAAATTCCGGCACGTAAGAACCAATAGTACCCGCCAATGAAGTTTGACCTGGAGGAATTGAAGGATATGACAAGCCACCATGACAATCCTCACAAGTAACATTTGTTGTATGAATTCCATTGCTACTGATATTTGTACCGGAAAGAATATTTGTGTCTGCGATTAGGTGTTGATCAGAACCCGTATTATCGTGTATAAAATTAGTATGACAATCAGTACATTCTGCAATTGTCACATGTGATGAAACATTCAATTGAGTCTGTGAAAGCGGCCGCTTGACAGAGGATTTATAGTACATCTGAAGATTCGCATTAGAACTATTATAAATTGTAACCCAGCCACTTGGACCAAAAACAAATCCACCCAGATGACCATATTCGATATCATGCAGATGAATTGGAGTCGCACGCAGGAACTGGGATGAATATGTACTGTGACACATTGTCAAACAGTTCCCACTCAGATCTGAAGTGATGTTATCGGGATGGATCGTAACAGTTGGATTTCGGGTTGAAGGATCGCTTGGAGAAGTCCATGAATCGTGGCAACCTCTTGCCTGACAACCCCATAATGTAGTGTTGAAACTATTTGATGCCACCAGATTTTCAGAATTAACAATAGTGCTAAAATCCATCTGGTATTTGCCGACATAAGCATCATCAGGATAAACGAACACTCCATAATATATCTGATGAGTATAATCTTCTACTAAGTCCACTGTCACCGTTTTATTTGAGAAACTATTACTGGAATAATCATAATGAGGATATGAAACATCCACTGAAAGCACAGATGGGGCGGAATCTTCAGCATCATCAAGGATGATTTCTACGCCATTTGATGTCAATGATATATCATCGATCCACCATTCATCGTCGTTATTAGAATTAGAACTAAAATAGAATGCCAGCAGAACTTGTTGCCCACTATATTCTGTAAGGTCAATCGATTTTTCAACCCATACACCACTGTTACCAGTATAATTTTCAAGTGTATCCCAGGTTGCCCCCCTATCCACTGACACTTTGACATAACCATGATTGTCTGTCATATTATATTTGGTCCAGAAGGTCAGATTGGACGTTGGCACTACAGCCGCGGGGTTTACCCCCGTAATCAATTCTTGTGCCCAGTTAATTATCTTCGTGAAAAACCCGGGGGTTTCCATAGATGCAGATAAAACTATATCTTCAAGGGGAGTACCCAATGAACTGTAATTGTCAAGATAATGCCAGCTATGTGTCCCATTTCCTGCTTTCCAACTGCTACCTGGACCATAGCTCTCTGAACTGTCTTGTATCCATGTAGGAGGTGAAAGGCCACTGATGGTCGTGGTATTTTCCATAATACTGACTAAAATCACGTTTTTTTGCTGCATAGCACCATCAGTATCCCACCATGTCCAACCTGTTACATTTCCTTTACTTAAGTAACCAAGTTGGTATGGAGTCTGACCATAACTCATTATAACGGTATAATTTTGTGCCTGAACCACACCTGCAGTGCACGCTAACATAATAAATATTAAAATCAATATCCGTGCAATGTTGGTGTTTTTCATAAAGTCTCTATTTCTTTTTCTTTTTCTTTACCTTTATGTTTCAATTTGACACCCAATGTATAAAATATTACTGATAAAATTCCCAACAATACAAATTGATCAAATGAAAACGTTGGTAAGAACCCCAAATAATAGATATTTACGCTGAACAATTGTAATATTAAAAACAATGCAAAAACAATCGAAATTCGTACCAACCATTTTCCAACCTGAGGAATATTCTTTTGCATTAAATATGCCTTAGGTAAAGATAATTTTGAAAATATCTTATTATCAGTAGAAATTCTACTCATAGGTACATTCAAATCAAATGGTAAAATACCTTCGATGATATATTTGCTCCATGAATAATATGCGCTTGCATATATTACAAGCGAAATACCCATACTACCAATTAAAACCCCGCTTCCATACATTATATCACCCAATATTGTAGTGATGGGAATCGTAAGTATCGGGATAAAACCCCACCAGTATGCAGATGACCGTTCCCAGAGTTTAAATTCATAGGTAATTTCAAGCCACCAGATCACAAACAGCATTGTTAAAATAAGTGGTGTATAACTGCGTGTAAAATTCAATAAAAATATAAATGTTACAAGCGAAATGTTGATTAAGATAATCAGTCGTAGAAAACGAGATATTTCTGCTGCAATATCGATCCCGAATGCAGAGTCTGAGCCCGGAATCTTTAATTCGACCGAGCGTTTTCCCAACCTATCCACATTCATATTCATATTGTTCAACCGTTCATCCATTTTGTTAAAAACAACCTGAGAAGATGCTATTTCCTCAAGGATTGGAGCAAGCCGATTATAGATGCCGTTTTCAAACCCCATGTCAATAAGTTGTTCCATGGCAATGACCTTTTTAGCAAGAGTTAACCCTCCAAAAAAAGCACATAATCCGATTAGTAGAATTACCAAATTCAGAATAAAATCCTGAGGATTGAATTCTTCACTTGACAGTACATCCATAACCGGCATGAAGTATAAAGATATCAAATATAATGCTGCAAATATAATAAATATTATACTAAATTTTTCCAATAGTGAAAAGCCCGATTTTTTTTTCATATATCCTCTTCTATGAATTGATCAATGAATTGCATTAATCGATGATGTATTTATCCTTAAAGTTGATAAGATATTATTAACTTTTGCCGGTAGATCTGAAATTTAAAAATCCATAAAGCAATATACAAAATATAAATATTGTAAGTCCAAGATCTTGAATACTCTTAATAAACTGACTTGCCCGATACATTTCAGATCCATATTCATTGATTCGAACAGTCTTTGAATCGAATAGTAAATATTCACCAATATTCTTGACAACAACCGGTCTGCCCTGAAACATAAGTCCCTTTCCCTTGATCTGGTCTTTTTCCAGCACCCAGTTATCAACTAAATCCGCAGCATCGCCCTTTGTCCTGATCTCATCATCTGAAACCGAATATACCCTGTGGATAACCGGCATATTTGCCTCTTTTGTTTCAAACATGATGATATCTCCTTTCTGTAGATCGACCTTAAGATTTTGCATGAGAACAAGATCCTTTACTTCAAGAGTCGGAGACATACTGCCTGATGTAATAATGGCAAAAAATATGAGTTGATTAAGAATAATGTATGCCGTAAATCCAGTGATCACCAGAGGAATCAATACTTGCAACATTTTAGGTCGTCTGGACAATTCATTATAATGCGATAACTGATTTTTTAATGATCTTTTGTTATTTGAACTTTTTATAATTGTTTTATTGATAAAACTGGGAATATCCAATTTATTACTATTTATCTTATAAAAGGCAAAAAACAATGAAACTAATAGAATAAATACGATTATAATAGGTAGATGATTGTAATAAAGGTACAAAGAACTGTAAATGATTATTCCAATAATCTGTTCAACAAATGACATTGTTTTTTTAAAAAAAAGAAAAAAATAAGTTGACCTATGGTCAACTTATATTGCTGTTATATCACTAATATGAATTATTTGCCGCAATAATTCTGCTAGTATTTGTTCTTGTTGAATTAATTGTCACATTTACGTCCCATACATAAACACCGGTTTCATTTATAGTATGGTTTCCATAAATGATTAATCCGCCACTATTTCGTTCCATTGTGATGTTGAGTCCGACCATAGTGTGACATGCCATGCAGGCAGTATTAGCATTACCGGAAACGACAGCTTCATCTTGGAAAGCCTTGTGAGCCGATTTTTCATTGGCCAATTGTGCAGTTGCATTAACATGGCAATCCACACATGCAATTGTTATTGCAGCATGAGGTGTAGCTTGACTTCGCCATGCTGTGCTCCATGAAGCATTACTTGTACTATTAATAATACCAGATTCATTAAATATTGAAAAATTATAACTCTCAATATTACTGAAACCAAAACCTTCTACTTGAGATTCATTAATCTGATGACAAAAACATCCAGATGTATTATACATCTCACGATATGTTGAATGTGCACCATTATTAGACATCCATTCACCAACCTCAGCTTGGTGACATCTCTCACACAACTCATATTGTTGTGCTGGCGTCCTTACACTAAACCAACTATGTTGCCCTACAAACATCGACATTGTGCTAGGAATAACAAATAATCCTATCGCAATAATGGCAACTCCTAATAATAATGTATTTCTCTTACCCATTTTTGCATCCTCCTATACTGTATATACTGTAACATGTTATTGTAATAATTATAATTTATGGCATCATTAGTATATAGCATTTACTATGATCAATTATAATTCAAAACTATGGCGTCATTCTAGCGTCTGGAAATAACATCAATTTTTACCATGTAATCGTACCTCTAATTTCATAAATTCGTCATCATCCAACTTATTTTTCATCATAGGGATAACAATAAAACACAAAACCGATAGTGTTATATTGTAGTGAAACATAACACTACAATATCATGACATACATTCGGAAAATTAAGAGAAAAAACAAGGACGGAACAATCAAAACATACTACGCAGAAGTAGAATCTGTTCG
>JAUSPM010000045.1 GCA_030655675.1 Methanosarcinaceae archaeon
CCAGTCTTAATGATGGCTGAATAGTTACAACAAATTATAAATACGAAACCTGCCTTAATGCAGGTTCCCATCTTCGTTCAATGCACCCAGCATCTCAATAATCGAGTATGCTGCACGCGTTACTCCCATACTTCTTTTGTCCGCATCTGTTCCTGCGATGTACAGGTTTTTGATCGGTGAACGGACATCTGCGAATTTTCCACTAATAGTGACAGCCGCTTTTTCAGGAATTGTTATCTGATTATGCTCCATCTCCACATGTTTTTCAATGGATGGGTGGGCACGGTAAATCGTGTCATACGCCTTCTTTATCTCTGATTCCTCTGTTTTATTCTCATCGACCACAAAAACAAATCCTACAAGTTGTTTTCCTTTTGGTGCAAGAGATTTATCATAATTGCTGATGGGCATTGCCCAGTATGGAGTATCTTTGAACCATATCTCTGAACCAATATAGTTGAACTCATCCATTTTTTGATCAAGACCTAACCATGCCGTCAGACTTTTGGTCTGGACAATTCCGGCAAGGTCATCAATGTATGATCTTGGCAGGTCTTCAATAATATCAGGCAGATCTTTTGCAAAACCTGTGTATATCACAACATCAGCATAGTATGCCTGATCAGTTTCCACGCCTGTGACCCTTCCCTCATTTGTTATAATTCGTTTGACTTCGCTATTTGTCTGGATCTCAACCGTGTCTGGAAGAGAGTGGAGAACCGAATTTAATACAGCCTTGAGCCCTTTACGAGGATAACCTTGAGATTTGGCAGTGTCCGTACTGATGGCAAATCTGCTTATTGACATAAGTGGATTTGAGACCGTACTTTTGATAGGATTTTCTAATACCCCTACCAATTTTGATCCCAAAGATGTGCGGAGATTAGAACGTAATATGGACTTAAGAATGGATTCGGCATGTTGTGGTTTTTCTTTCGGACCCACAATACTTTCAAATTGTTCCTGTGTGACACTGTCACGTACAAAACTACTGCCTGTCAACATCCTGTGAACAGACGTTTCCTTCATCGATTTTCCTGACAGGAAATATGATATTGCATCAACAAAATCATATGTGTCCTTTGACAGGTTTTTTGGCAATGCATCATAAGCAGACTGTTTGGATAAATTAACTCCAAAAGTGGAAAGTGTAAGGGCTTTTGTGATGGCCTGTGAGAGTACCAGCCTGTCTTTTGTAGGCAGCATGTCGAATGTGACGAATTCCTTCAAGTTCGATGGAACCTTCTGGAAACTATTTTCCGTCCTGATGTGATAATTCCCGTAATTCTCAAATACCGGCATATAATCAAAATAATTATCCATCAACATCTTCAGTGGTCCCACTGCAAGATGTGTTATAGCATGGGCACCGGTATCCACCTGGAAACCGTCAACTGTGTAACTATTGCAATTGCCTCCGACGTGTCCGGATTTTTCAAGAACCAGTACTTTCTTGCCGTGTTTTGACAATGTGAGCGCAGCCAACAGTCCGCTGATCCCCGCGCCTACAACAATTACGTCATACTTATCCATTTTTTATTCCACTCAAAATACGTAAAGATCACTCGAATATCTCAGGCACAATACGCCTTGCAACTTCTTCATAGGCTTTTGAGAGGTTACCTTTGTCTTGCCTGAATAGATCTTTGTCAAGCGATTCTCCTGTTTCCTTGTCCCAGAATCGGCAGGTATCACAGGATATCTCATCGGCAAGTAAGATCTCCCCGTCCTTGCGACCAAATTCAATTTTAAAGTCAGGTAGCAGGATGCCCCTCTCATCCAGATAATCAACAAGTATCTTGTTTATTTTGAGTGCTATTTTGCGTATTTGCTCCATCTCCTCATAGGTGGAAGCACCGATTGCTACTGCGATGTCATCATTTAGCATTGGGTCGCCGTATTCATCACTCTTATAATCAAATGCAATGATGGGTTTTTCAAATATCGTTCCCTCTTTTACCGGATATCTTTTTGTTATTGAACCAGCAGCAATATTTCGTACAATGACCTCAAGTTTTACGATCTCAACTGCATGAACAAGCATCTCTGTGTCTGATACCATTTCTATCTGGTGTGTCTTGATACCTTCTGCTTCAAGCATTTCGTATATTTTTCTTGATATCTGGGCATTGTAGTACCCTTTATTTGCAACTTCACTTTTCTTTTTGCCATCGAATGCTGTCAGGCTGTCGCGAAAGTGTGAGATTAACTTTGTAGGGTCATCGGTCTTGTAGATCGTTTTTGCCTTTCCGGTGTACAATTGTTCCATTTTCATTTGAATATTCCTCAATTTATATGGGGATTACACTTTACTAATTATAATATGTCTTAATAAAGGTATCACATGAATTGGATTATCAATAATTTTACAAAATGCGAACTATTACAAAATCTTATAAGCCATCACTTCATTACTTAATTAAGGTGATTTGATGGAACATGAACTTATGCGCATCGGCGTGTCGTTACCCGATAATCTTTTGGATAAATTTGATGGGATCATAGAAAAGCGCGGATACTCATCACGTTCAGAAGGGATCAGGGATGCAATAAGGAGTTACATAACCCATTATGAATGGATGAGCGATGTCAAAGGACGGCGAGTAGGTACTATCTCTTTGATATACGATCACACAAAACGAGGATTGGCAAACGCACTTGCGGATGCTCAGCATGATTATATTGATATTATAAAGTCATCAATACACCTCCATCTTGACCACGAGAACTGTCTTGAAGTCATTATACTCGACGGAGAGGGTGCAGATGTCAAAGCCGTTGCTGAAAGGATAATGTCCCTTAAAGGCGTAAAATACGTAAAACTTAACACTGCACCACCGGCAGATAAGATCTGAAATCGGCATCAGATCAAATGTTTTTGAATTCTTTTTCAAACTATATAATTTGTAATATTATATATTTATAATATTACACAGTTCGAGTTAATTTTAGTTGTCTTATCTTTGTGGTCGTGAACCACAACCACTTATCTAGTGAACATTTGTACAATTCTCAAACGATCAATATCATCTTTAAACCCCATTACTCACACTTCCTTGGTTTATATTCCACATTAACCGTTTTCA
>JAUSPM010000192.1 GCA_030655675.1 Methanosarcinaceae archaeon
TTTAATAAATGTTTTGCTAATTATTTAGTTCATTCAATTTAGTATATATGGAACGTGCCGCCTGCGGGCGGTCGCAATGTTTTTTGTTTCAAATCGAATCATTTCATTTGCGAAGTCATTTTTAAATAGCTATACAAATACGAAAATTATATCGTATGATCTATACCTTTCATAACCAGACATTTGAAAGTTGACGTGACATTAGGGCATCATTTCTAAACTACAAAATAACCACAAAATATGTTTCCTCTCTTGCCATATTACACCCATCTATTGTTATCCATTCGGTACTCTTTTATCTGCATACTATGTTTACAAAGGAAAAGAACTGCTGCGGGAATTGCAGGAGTTTCAATCAGGGAAATGCCGGATATCCTGAACGAAAAAGATATTCTGCGTCATATTTCTAAAAAAAGCGTCCTGAGTGGTTTTGAGGCTGTAGTGCAATGAGTATAATATTGATTTGCAGCAGTTTGTTTTTGAATAACGTTGGCAATGGTTTATATGCTAAAAAATTAAACAAGGAACAGTGATTAATATGTCAGAAATGTTTGCATTGCCGGCCACAATTGAAATGGAAATGAAAGCTCTTGTCAGGGATGGATATTATGCGAATATCAATGAGGCCCTAAAAGATGCTTTTAGAACTTTGTTAAACGTCAGACCTGAACTGAGAACCTCTGCTGTCATTGAACTCTATAACGAAGGCGAAATATCAATTGGCAAAGCAGCTGAAATGATCGGAGTTTCAACGATTGAATTTAAAGACATTCTTGCAAACAAAGGCATTCACAGAAAAGTGGGTTCAAGAAGCAAGAAAGAGTTAAATGAAGGCGTGGAACTGATCAAAAGGTTGAGAGAATGAGATCATTGATATTTGATACAGATGTTCTCAGCACCTTTGGTAAACTAGAAAAACTTGATCTTTTAAAAAAACTGTTTCCTGATACGAATTTCAATATTTCCACATCAGTTCATAATGAGCTTTTCAAGGCAAAAGATTGCGGATATGAATTCGTAGATTACATCATGGAAAGCCAGATGTTCAAAGTTACGCCACTTAGTCAGGAAGAAGTGGATTTTTTAGAAAAACTGCGTCATGAAAGAAGATCGTTGGGGCCCGGGGAATTAGAATGCATATCGATCTGTAAACATCGAGGCAGTGTTATTGTCACAAATGATGTCGTTGCCAAAAAAGTATGTGACTACTATCATATTGATTTCATAGACCTTAGCATGCTGCTCAAATCACTTATAGTATCAAATATCCTCACAAGCGAAGAAGTGAGAGAATTGATATATGAAATTGAAGAAAAAGACAAAATTATAATCAAAGATGTGGATGATATTTTGAATTGAAATTCTTTTTCAAATCAGACTCAAAGAGCTTAGTGTCGAGTCAACCATATAATGTCGCTAGATAGAAAGTATTCAGATAGATGGAAACAATGTAATAGATGTAAGGTGGCATGACATCTGCTAAATACGGCGCAACCACCCGCGCGTGAGCGCGGCACGCCTGCACCACGAATGTGACATATATTTCGATCTTCAAACATCGGCGTATTTGCATTTTTGAGAATTGTAAATTGTATGTTTGGCCTACAAGTTTGGCAGCAGTGGACCGCGCCGACTGATGGCGGAAACGGTTGCTACGGTTTTCGTAGTTCCGGTCAATTCATCTATACTCGCCATAACACGACACTTTAAAGTTGACGTGACACTAGAAGCAATTGAAAATTCGATGTGTATATAGGGTAACGCCGCGCATGCGCGGATTGTAGAATCGTTTTTATCATGCACTCATTAAACACTCTGTACCACAGTGCTGCACCAGCTATACAAATACAAAAAGTGTAATCATACGCGGTAGCGCGGCATTACTCTTCATACACATCGAAGTTTTAATCGCTCTTGGCACATCTGTATTTACGCGGATTACTCTACTTCATAACTGCATATTATGTGAATGCATATGGGTGGTGTTATGAGAACGTGCCGCCTAGCGGCGTTCGCATCGTTTTTAGTTTCAGATAGAAACATTTAATTTATGCGATTATTTTACAAAAGTTGTGCAAATACCAATCGTGTACTACTAATTATTAGATCTCTTTCATGGTGCTGTATTCCATCACGGTCGAAACCGGATAAGTACTAACTTCAATTCCGGTTTCTTCAACGGCAGCGATAGCATTTACGCCAACAAAAACAGGGATGCCTGATCTGCCTGCATCAACCGGTGCACCAAATAATGCTTCCCCATCGTTGCCGATTTTAATTGCACCGTTTATGCCGGATAATTTTGCAAGTTCCAAAACTTCATTGGCTTTTTCAACAGCAGACGCAGGAATCTGGCGCATGTTAGCAAGCATCTTGCCGGTTCCTGTTTCCAATACATCAAGAACGGATGTTGAATGCCTGCTCATGAATATCTTAATTGGATCGATCGAGGTACCATTGTATGATATGAGGTCTGTGAATCTGATGGGTTCATGGTCTTTTAGTTCCAGTATTCCGCCGTAGGCAGGTTCTACCGGAATGCCGCTTTTTAGCAAAAGACCATCAAATGTTATGCTGCATACTGTTGCGATAGTGATCTTTCCTTTTGGGACATAGATATCGGAGTCCTCGTCTTCTTCAAAGATTCGGATTCGAGGACTGATTATTGCACCCCCCTGTGATGCGTATCGCATAATGTCCACAACATCATCAAAGTCGTTTTTATCGATGTTGGATAAATTCACAATAACGTTTCCGGTCTTTGATTCAAGGTTGTAATCGGTTTTGTATATCAGGTCTTCGATGCGTGTGATCACAAATCCAAGTCGATCGCCGATAAGGGCTTCTTTGA
>JAUSPM010000046.1 GCA_030655675.1 Methanosarcinaceae archaeon
GTGGTGAAGAAACGTGCCGCCTACGGCGGATTGCCTCTGCGTCAAAAATCGTGAAACAATTACTGTATCTATTTAGGGAATTAATGGGTATGGGCAAAAAAGAAACAAAATAATAAATAAAAAAAGGTTGGACTTGCGCGATGCAAGTCCGGGGAACATTTCGCAATTCTATTCTTCTGCAAGGTACCTTTTGGTCAACAGGATCGCGCTTGACAATATCAATGTTGCAAGGAATACGGCGATAACACCGGCTTCAAACGTAAAATCCTGCCACGAGTGTACGGATGCCCACATACCACTTCTTGTTACAAATGTTGCAAATACAACAAGTATGAATGAGACAACTGCAAGCATTGGTGCAAGGAACCTATATTCACCATGTTTTGTACGTGTTTGTGCATGTAAATATGCCGTTGCTGCGACCCATGGGATGAATGATGAAGTTTCAACAGGGTCCCAGGTCCAGTACCATGCTCCCCATCCAAGTACCTCATAAGCCCAGTATCCGCCAAGACCGATTCCAAGAGTTAGGAACAGCCATGAGATCCTCATCCAGTCGGCTGCTATTTTAGTCCATCTGTTATCGTCAAGGACCAAATTTCCCATTGCTGCTGCAAATGGGATGGTAAATGCCGCATAACCAAGGAACAGGACAGGTGGGTGTATTGCCATCCACGGATTCCTGAGCAATGGGTTCATGCCCTGTCCGTATGGTATCTCGTATAGTGTTACAAAAGCGTCCCAATTAGTCAATTCAAGCATTCCGCCAGGAATTGAATGGTAGGCTGCAAATGGATTTTTAAGCACCAGAAGCAGCAGGAACACAGATGCGATCAGCAACGAGAGGGAACGTGTAAATTCCATCAATTTTGTATTGACAAGATATTTTGTGTGTCCTGTGTACTGCATGAAGAGAAGCATCAACAGTACGAACCATGTCCAGAGAAGGAACGAACCTTCCTGACCCGCCCACAGGGCAGACACCTTGTAATACCATGCAAGTTCAGCACTTGAGTGCTGGTAAACGTAATTGAATGCTGCATTGATGTTTAACAGATAATATGTCATCAATACTATTGCAAATGTAATCACTCCTGCACATGCGATCTCTAGTTTATTGGATATTTCTTTTGCAGTTTCATCATTTTTAAAGTAAGAGATTATAGAATATACTGTGGCTCCAAGTCCAAGAACAAAGGATAACCAGATCGAGATCATTCCTATATTTACACTCATATCATCACCTTCTCCTTAGTTCTCACCACGTTCACCTTTTCGTTTCATCAGTTCACGCTCAAGTCTCTCTTCATATTTTTTCTCAATATCTGATACCGGCACATTTTCCTTTTGTACTTCTATCATTGATGGTTTTGATCTACTTTTCTTTGGCAGGTCTGATTCCATCTTAACGTTTCTGCCGGCTTTTATGTGTTCGGTAGCACCTAAGATTACAATACCAATTGCCATCAGGTACATTCCAACCCACAATACTGTCATGAAAGGTACAGTCCTGACATACAGGTTAATCTTTTGATTTTGCTCATCGATCGCACGAGGTGCTATGAATAATTCTTCATACAATCCTCGTTTGATGTAGTGACTGGTGTATGTCTGACCCCATTTGAAATCAGTGATGTACTTGACCTGACCACTGTCAAAGAATTTATTGTTCTTGTAGATATCAAAATCAACTTTCGTCACATAAGATGAACCGGGGTATTCTTGAAATGCCGAACCTTCATAACCGGATGTCATACTGTTAACTTTAATGCTGTAATCCTGACCTGCAAATTCTCCAAGTGTATTGATGCCAAGCACGTTGGAGTCCTCAACTTTCGTGTTCGTGCTGATAACGATACCGATAAGGATCATCAATATGCCGAAATGGATTATGTGTGCACTTACACCGCGCAGTGTTTTGAATTTAGATTCCCTGTCAATTGATTTCCACATCTTGTAAAGTGTTGCAGCCATTGCAACTGTAATAAGTGGAACCGTTATGTCGATCGGGGTGTTGTTAAAAGGCGATACTATCGCAAAAATAATTGATGCTGCAATGGCTGCACCGGCAATTATGGCTGTTTTCTTTGCATCGAAGTACCCTATCAACAAGCAGATTGTAAGAAGTATTACAAGTGCTGCGGTCGGGAGTGCCGAACGAGTGTTAAAATATTGGGCGTCCAGACTCATTTCCACACCTGTTGTGAGTTTTGCAACAAGAGGTGTTAACATTCCTATTGTAAGCAACACCGTCAGTAAAACAAGTGAAAGCACGGTTGCCAACATTGTATTTTTGGGTGTAACTATTTTTTCAATATCCTTCATATCAATATCCTTCATAATTATTCCTATGATATTTATTCTAAAACAGAAGATTCATTTACATTTAATTATACACTAACCGTATTCATGCCATAATAATATATAGGTTTTGTCGGAATGGGCTTTGGGACAAAAATGCCGCCGCATACCGATGAGTTTCCGTAAGAAATACTCAAAAAAACGTCTTGGCATCTCGAAATCAAATATAATATTGTCCCAAGGCCGTCGGAATGTGCATCAACAATCATTTTATTTCGATATATTAAAATAAGGATGTTGCACATGTTGGATAAGAAAATCCTCGCTATGCTCAGATTTACTCGCACTATATATTTATAAAATATATACTAACAAAAAAGTTTTGAGTTGATAATACGATAGAATATATAATAATTGCAATCTGGTTAATGCTTCCGGCATACATTCCAAACCCTCTCGCAGCCGTATTCGGAGGAGGGAAACCCATAGACGGTGGGCGTACGCTGGGAGATGGTCGCAGGATATTGGGTGATGGAAAAACGTATAGAGGACTGCTTGTAGGTGTTTTTTGCGGTTTGATTGTCGGGGTTTTGCAGATTATACTTATCTCGAATGGATTTGCTGTTTTTGGTATAACCTTGCCGGCATTTGGCATAAGCATCGTAAGTTCGGTTACTGTGATACTCGCAATGTCATGCGGTTCACTTTTCGGCGATATGTTCATGAGTTTTTTCAAACGCAGGCTGGGTCTGAAAAGGGGCGCTCCGCTGCCGGTCATTGACCAGTTGGATTTTGTTTTAGGAGCATGGGTATTTACTTACTT
>JAUSPM010000195.1 GCA_030655675.1 Methanosarcinaceae archaeon
TTTTATTTCCAACTCATTAATCCGCAACGCTACAACACAATTTCAAATCCGCTAAACAAATACACGATTTTTATTGATTATTGGTTTTAAAGTCCTTGTAGTGCAGCTTTTGATTGCTACACTGAGAAAATATTCGCTACGCTCGAATTTACTCAAACTATATGTTTATAAAACATATACTACAAGATATATTTAAATAATCTAAAATCACTGTAACATCTATATACATTACTATATAAAAATTATCGGAGAGTTTCAATGACGGTTCCAAAAGAATATATTCCTCATGAGATCGAACCAAAGTGGCAGAGTGCGTGGGATATGTCCATGTATCACTTCAACTGGGATGGGGACAATCGCCCCCAATATATAATAGACACCCCGCCACCATATCCAACAGGCAATTTCCATATCGGAAATTCACTTAATTGGTGCTACATCGATTTTGTTGCACGATACAAACGTATGCGTGGTTTTAACGTAATGTTCCCACAGGGCTGGGATTGTCACGGTCTTCCTACCGAAGTAAAGGTCGAAGAAACTCATGGCATCACCAAGAACCAGGTTCCAAGAATGGAATTTAGGAATATGTGTGAGGAACTCACAGTCAATAATATAGAAAAGATGCGAAAGACTATGATGAATCTCGGTTTTTCAATAGACTGGAGCAATGAGTTCATCACAATGGATCCTGCTTATTACGTGAAGACCCAGAAGTCGTTTGTAAAGATGTTCGACATGGAGCGCGTGTATCAGGATGAACATCCTGTGAACTGGTGTCCAAGATGTGAAACTGCGATTGCTTTTGCAGAGGTTGAATATGATACAAGGGAATCCCATTTGAATTTCCTGCATTTCGATACACTCGAAATTGCAACATCAAGGCCGGAACTGCTTTCAGCATGTGTTGCAGTAGCGATAAATCCTGATGATGAACGTTACAATGGATCCATAGGTGGAACTGTAAAGGTTCCATTGTTTGGGCATGATGTTCCTGTTATCGGGGATAAAGAGGTAGACCCATCATTCGGTACGGGGGCTGTCATGATCTGTACATTTGGTGACAAGCAGGATGTACGCTGGTGGCTTGAGCATAAACTTCCACTTAGAAAGGCAATCGATAAGAGTGGTAATATGACTGACATTGCCGGAAAATACGAAGGTATGACAATTGCACAGTGCAAGAAAGCGATTATTGAAGACCTTAAGAGTGAAGGATATCTCTACGATCAAAAACCACTTGAACAAAATGTGGGTATGTGCTGGAGATGTAAGACCGCTATTGAGATCCTGTCCGAGCGTCAATGGTTTGCAAAGATCGATCAAGATGAGATCTTGAACACCGCTGATGAGATCCAATGGCTGCCGGAGTATATGAAGATCAGGCTCCAGAACTGGACCAATACAATGGAATGGGACTGGTGTATCTCACGCCAGAGGATATTCGCAACCCCTATACCTGTCTGGTACTGCAAGGATTGCAGTAAGGTCATGGTTGCAAAAGAGGAATGGCTTCCACTTGACCCGACACAGATCGGTCCAAAAGAAGCATGTGAGTGTGGCTCTACCGAATTTGAGCCGGAAGAGGATGTGCTGGATACATGGATGGATTCATCAATTACGGCATTGCACGTATCCGGTTGGTTATCCGATCATGAACTAAGACTTCCTACGCAACTTCGTCCGCAGGGGCATGACATCATACGCACATGGTCATTCTACACGATACTTCGTTCAATGGCACTCACGGGCAAAAAGCCGTGGGATTCCATACTTATCAACGGTATGGTTCTTGGTGAAGACGGGCAAAAGATGAGCAAGTCACTTGGCAATATCATCTCACCTGAAACAGTCATTGAAGAGCACAGTGCAGATGCATTCAGGCAGTGGGCTGCTGTTGGTGGCTCCACCGGGTCTGACATTATGTTCAGATGGAAGGACGTTGTTTCAGCATCACGTTTCATACAGAAAGTATGGAGTATTTACAGGTTCTCGATGTCACATCTTGAGGATTATGATTTTAATGATAAAGATGTGTCCGGAATATCAGTCAATGACCTGCCGGTTATTGATAGATGGCTTCTCAGTAAGTTGACAAAGCTTGTAAAGTCTGTAACATCCAGTATGAATGAATATCAGTTTGACGAATCATTTAAAACAATTCGTGGATTTACCTGGGAAACGGTTGCAGACAATTATCTCGAACTTGTTAAATCAAGATTGTATGGTGATGATGCCGATGCTCGCAGGGCGGCACAGTATACGCTTCACATAACAGTTGACACGATAACGCGTATTCTTGCACCATTTACACCTTTCCTTGCAGAAGAGATGTATTCACAGATCGGTTCTGGAAGTGTTCATGTGCAGTCATGGCCGGATGTCAATGAATCACTGATTGATGAAGATGCAGAACGTGAAGGCGAGTTGATCAAGGATATTGTAGCCAGTGTTCGCAGATACAAATCTGAAGGTGGAATGGCATTGAATGCTCCATTGAAGGAGATCGAGATATACGGTGAGCTTGGCGATGTGACTGACATTGAGGGCGCGACCAATTCACCGGTTAAGGTCATTGTAGGTGAACCTGATTTTGAACATGTGCCTGTTGGTGTTAAACCTAACATGGGTATTATAGGTCCAAAATACAGGAAACAGGCAGGTGCAATAATCAAGATACTGACCGAGGAGAATCCTCAGAAGATCGCTAATCAGGTTGCAAGTGGAAGCATTGTTGTCACAGTTGATGGCGAGGATATTACGCTTGAACCCGAGGCTGTGATGATTGAAAAAGAAGTGGTTTCAGCCGGACGTGCAGTTGATGTTCTGGATGTCAGTGGCATGGTTGTTGTAATTGTAAGATAATTGTCTTACAAAATATGTTGTGGGGTAACCAGTTGGTTACCTCTTTTTTTAGTATATATTCTGTATTTGTATAGATGTAGTATGATGGCTGCGTAAATGTGATTATTCTATCTGAAACTAAAAACAATGCGACCGCCGCC
>JAUSPM010000077.1 GCA_030655675.1 Methanosarcinaceae archaeon
ATGGTAGCGTCGTTTTTATTTCCAACTCATTAATCCGCAACGCTACAACACAATTTCAAATCCGCTAAACAAATACTTGATTGGTATGATACTGATTGGTATGATACTGATTGTATTATGGGCAGTCATAATCTATATTTACATAAACATCCACTTAGGATAAGAAAAACAAAAAGTCATTTACATATAATATTTTGATCTAAATTCCATTTTCAATTATAATCTTAATCCCAATTACGAGGCATTCACACAATGGCAGAACAATCGGCACATCAGAAATACGAATTTAAACGCAAACTTGAGGGACTCAGGGATAAAAAAGGCAGGGGTACTGAGCTGATATCATTGTACATTCCGCCTGATAAGCAGATATCAGACGTCACGTCCCAACTTCGAGATGAGCATGGACAGGCTGCGAACATCAAGTCCAAATTGACTAAGACCAATGTGCAGGGGGCACTTGAGTCGTTGCTCTCAAGACTTCGCTATCTCGATAAAACACCTGAGAATGGTATTGTATACTTTACAGGTGCGGTTGACGTAGGTGCGAATAAAACCAACATGGAGACAACTATAATTGAGTCTCCTGAGATGATCCAGACATACAAGTATCACTGCGATTCATCATTTTATCTTCAGCCACTTGAAGACATGCTGCGGGATAAGAAGACCTACGGTCTGCTTGTTCTCGATCGCAGAGAGGCAACGGTTGGATTATTGACAGGGAAACATATCGAATCATTTCGTCACATGACATCAAATGTACCGGGTAAGCAGCGAAAAGGTGGTCAGAGTGCACACAGGTTCCAGCAGCTTCGGCTCATTGCAATACATGAATTTTACAAACGTATCGGGGATGCTGCAAGTGAAGTGTTCATGACAGTAGACCAAAAGGATTTTGAAGGCGTATTGATAGGCGGTCCTTCCCCTACAAAGGAGGAATTTGAGTCTGGTCATTTTTTCCATCATGAAATTGAGAAAAAGATCATAGGACTGTTCGATGCTGCATACACTGACGAATCAGGACTTTCCGAACTTGTGAATGCTGCAGGTGAAAGGCTGGCAGACATTGATCTTATGGTTGAGAAGAAGATCATGAAAAGGTTTTTTGCAGAATTGGTTTCGGATTCAGGAAAAGCTGCATACGGTGCGGAGTCTGTAAAAGCGAATCTGGATGTTGGTGCTGTTGATGTGTTGTTACTTTCCGAGGATCTTAGGGCTGAGAAAGAGATCATAAAATGCGAATCATGTGATTATGGGATCAGTATTACACGTGAGTACAGGCCTGGTCAGAAAATAGAACCTCCAGGCAATTGTCCTAAATGCGGTTCATCTCTGGGCGTTGTTGAGAAAGTGGATGTGGTTGATGAATTATCCAGCATGTGTGACCAGATGGGCACAGAGGTCGTGTTTATCTCGACCGACTTTGACGAGGGTGCACAGCTTATGAACGCTTTTGGTGGTATTGCTGCGATACTGCGGTATGGTACAGGGATTTAGTACAGGTTTTAGCATAAATTTAGCACAGGTATTTAACGATTCAAAAGGTGATCATTTTTGTTTTTACAATTTAAAGAGCAGGTTACGTCTATACTGGAAAATGCAATCAGGTCGGCTGGTTTTGAGGTTGATGATATAGTTCTTGAACCATCCCCTCATGCAGATATTGCATCAAGGGTTGCTTTTGGTCTGGCATCAAAAGCGAAACAGAATCCAAAGGATATTGCGGAAAAGATCGCTATGGCGGTAACAATACCGGATGGCTCGTATGTTGAGGCAATTACAACAACAGGCCCGTATCTCAATATTATGGCAAGCCGGAAATATGTTGATGAGACGGTTGTCAGGATAAGGAGTGAAAAGAAAGGTTTTGGCGGCGGTTTCTGCACCGGCAGTATCTTGATCGAGCACACATCCGCAAACCCGAATGGTCCTTTGCATGTCGGGCATATCCGCAATTCTGTTATAGGTGACACTCTGACACGCATACTCAGGCACGCCGGATATGACGTTGAGGCGCAGTATTATGTTAATGACATGGGTCGTCAGATAGCTATCGTATCGTGGGCACTGTCACAGTTTGAGTTTGACACTACCAAAAAATCCGATCATGCGATCGCGGATGTGTACATCAAGGCAAATGCGGACCTTGTAGAACATCCTGAAAAGGTTGCAGAGATTGACAGGCGTATGCAGCTTGTTGAGAGCGGGGATGATGCTACGATCAAGAGCTTCGATGAGGCTGTATCTCTTGCAGTTTCCGGTATCAGGGAAACGCTTCTTCGGATGAATGTTATTCATGACAAGTTCGTTAACGAGTCAACTTTTATACGCAATGGTGCGGTTTCGCGGATCGTGGAGGAGATAAAGGCGACAGGTCGTACCGAGATCGATAAGGGAGCGCTTGTTGTGGATCTTTTGGATTATGGTTTTGAAAAGACGCTTGTTATCCAGCGAACCGACGGGACTTCACTTTATACAACGCGTGACCTCGCATACCATGAATGGAAAGGTGAGCAGGCAGAGCGCATGATCGATGTTTTAGGAGCTGACCACAAACTGATATCGGGACAGCTCAAGGCAACCCTGAATGCGATGGGTAAGCCTGAGCCTGAGATCGTTATCTTTGAGTTCGTATCTCTTCCCGAAGGCTCGATGAGCACACGGCGCGGTAAGTTCATCACATCTGATGATCTGTTTGACCAGATCGAGGAGCAGGCGTTTTTGGAGGTTGAGAAGCGTCGTCCTGATATGTCGGATGAGTTCAAAAAGCAGGTGGCAAATGTTGTTGGTATGGGTGCTGTACGGTACGATATCGTTAAAGTATCTCCTGAAAAATCAACGGTCTTTGACTGGAAAACCGCGCTTGATTTTGAGAAACAGGGCGCTCCTTTCATCCAGTATGCACATGCCCGCGCATGCAGTATCCTGAAAAAGGCAGAGGAAGATGGGATATGGATCCCTGAAACAGAGGTTGACCCCTCCGTTTTAGTAGAGGATACCGAGGTTGCTTTTATCAAGAAAATGGCTATGTTCGACAAGGTCATAGATCAGTCTGCGCGTGAATTGAAACCACATATCTTTGCGATTTATGCAAGGGAACTTGCAGATGCGTTCAACCAGTTCTACAGGTTCGTGCCTGTGATAAGTGCCGAGGAAGAGGATTTGAGGATGAACAGGCTCGCGCTTGTGGATTGTGCGCGGATCGTGCTTGCCAATACTCTGGATACGCTTGGGATCGGGGCGCCGGAAGCTATGTGAAGTGGGGGACTGGGGGGTTTTTGTCTTTTGTTATTGGTCAAATAAATGTATTTTGTATAAATGTTTTTGATGCCGAGGCAATCCGCTGCAGGCGGCGCATTTCTCAATTGATAAAATGAAAATTCGAATCGATATATTTTCTTATATTTTTAACATAAAATCACAATTAATCCCAAATAATAGCCCAGCCTATTATCCTAACACCAAGGCAATCCTATATATAGGCTAGCCTATTATAGTATATATTTATGATAAGACCTTTCGTTTATGGCAAACCTGTAACAAAACCATATTTTGTTGATCGTGAAAAGGAAACGGGGTTGATCCTTGACCAGATCATAAACGTGAAACACGGTGCCAGTACGAATCTTGCTGTGCTTGGACCAAGGCGCGTTGGGAAGACATCCATTATCAAGAATGTGATGATGGAGTTTGAAGACGATAAAGAGATCATCCCGATATTCATAGACTGCCTTTCAATGCCATCCCTGCGGCGTTTGTCGAGTGTTATAACAGAGGATGCAAAGGCATCCTATGTTGAAAAGACAGGTGATACAAAGTATGCCCGGAAATTAAACGATCTCATTAAAAAGAGCGTGGGAGAGATTATATCGAAAGTGGCTGAACTTGATGTTTCCATGTCATCGTATCTCTCGATTAAAATAAGTTTGCAGGAACCACAAACAGATGAAGATATAATTTTTGAGAATGCCTTGAACTATCTTGAACAGCTTGGAAAAAGCAAAAATGTATATTTTGCAGTATTTCTTGATGAGTTCTCGGAAATTGCAGAAAAATGGGGCGACGATTTTATCAAACTTTTCAGGACAATCGTTCAGCAGCAAACAAGGACTATGTACGTTTTATCAAGTTCTGCGATGACGTTTATGAACGATCTCGTATACAGTAGCCGGAGTCCTTTTTACAGACAATTAAAACCGATCCCCATCGGTCCACTTCCGCAGGACATTGCAACAACCTATGTAAAAGATCGGTTCAGCCTTGTTGGGTATTCGATTACGGATGATGCACTAAAACTGATGCTAAAGCTCACAAATTGCCTGCCTGATTATATTCAGCGTATGGGTGATATGATGCTTGATATTTCTGAGGATATGGTTATTGAGGAAAGTTATGTAAAACAAGCTTATGAAGATGTTTTCATAACACTTGACCCCACCTTCAATTTACTTTTCACAAAACTGAGCGAAAATTCAACAAAATATCCCGATATAGTTGTGGCTTCTGCCAGATTCAGCAAACCGTCATTGATTGCTCATGATGCCGGAATACCTGTCACGTCATTGTACTACTATATGCCCTACTTGATTAATATCGGAATTATCGAAAGAGTGAAGAAAGGTCAGTATCGTTTAATTGACCCGATCTTCAGGGATTGGGTAAGAAATAAGTTCAGATTGGATTGAGGTTTGTGTATTTTAATCTGAAACTAAAAACAATATTATTTGTTTAGCTGGTGCAGCGTTGTAGTGCAGAGTGTTTAATGAGTGCATGATAAAAACGATTATACCACCCGCGCAAGAGCGCGGCGTTGCCCTACATACACATAGAATTTTCAATTGCTTTTAGCG
>JAUSPM010000087.1 GCA_030655675.1 Methanosarcinaceae archaeon
TGTTTTACAATTGTGTACAATTATATATTTTGAGTATATTCAGTCTACAGATAACGTTTATATATGGCTGAATAGTTACGAGTTTTGATATATTATGCCCCCTTACCCATGCAGCATTTTTTGTATTTTTTGCCTGAACCGCAGGGGCATGGTTCATTTCTTCCGACCTTTATTTTTTTGAGCTGATCTTCATATTCAAACTCGAAGGGATCATCGTCAAGGAATATATTATCAGACATGGAATTTGAGTCATTAATTGAATGCAAATATTCGATATTCCCTCTGGAAAAGTGATCCAAAGGATATTTTTTACATGTATTGAACAGAATGCTATCATATTCTCCTGCAATTGTCAATTCAATCTCTTCTTCGCTATCAATTATCTCATCCATCCTGTCTTCTTCAAAGGCTTTTCGTATATCCGGCATTACAGATGGATCATGGAACGATGCAAGATCGCCTGCTACAAGACATGCAAATGTTGGGTCGCTGGTGGTGTTCAATAATTTGAGTAAATGTTCCTTGACATTATCTTCGTGTGAGGGGTATTTGGTGGTTAAAAATGCAAGTGAAAGCGTGACAGTACTTCTTGTAAAAGAGTCAAGTGTCTCATCGGATGAATAGTGCTTAAGATCTTCTATGGCATCTTCCCCGAAAGCAATCAGAATACTTGCTACATTTTCAGTCAGCCAATGATCAATTTCCTCACTGCGATATCTAATTGTATCCAGTAAAAGTTCTAATGATTCTTTGGTGTTTATGAGGGGGAGTATGTGGATGGCATGTATTGGTAGCCACCCTCCTCCATAGTCCTCCCGATCCCAATATCGTCCGTCTTGTATTACTTTCCTGAGCCAGAAAACTGCGTCATCCCTCTTTGCAATTTCCATGACAATTTTTTTGTTGACATAAAGTCCCAGTATTTTTAATGCCTCTATTAGTATTTCAGTGGGCATTTTGGGGAGTTCAGGTTCTAACATGTACCATGCAATGTCTGTTTCGCTTGCGATCAGATCGCCGAAATCTTCGTCAAGATCTTCATCTTCTATAACGATCTCATCTAGTGATCGTATTATACCAAAACGATTCTTTGCTTTTTGATAAATGTTCATTAGGACTTCATTTTCGGGTTCTTCAATACGAATAAAATTTGACTTGATCATTCCTGAATAGATTATTTTTTCTTTGAATGGCAGGAGTACAGTATCGGCATACACTGGTAAATTGGATGAAAAATCACTCATGTCTTCATATAATCCCAAAACGGCATACGCTTTTGGATTGTTGAATGGTTGCAAAAATATTGTATGCTCTTTTGGGTGGCTGATCACACAAAATTTACCTTTTATGAATGTTTTCCACTTTTCTATTATAGTTAGTTCATCCTTGTTAAAATTAAATGGGTTTTCATCAATAAAGGAATCGATCAGTTCTATATTGGAAAATAAAATTTTATGAAGTAATTGTATTTGGTTTCTGTCCCTATCTTTAAAATCCGGTTTAGTCAGTCCTTTTATCACAGTAAATTCCTGATTCACATAATATAGAAGTGCCCAATTAAGCTTGTAAAAAAGAGCGGCATCTTGTTTTGACAATTTCATTTTCTCACCTCATGACCAATGGCACAATTTCGATTGTGCTGTAAATTCACCAATTTGTAATAAGTAAATAACCACCATTTATTAAACCCTTTTTAACCTTTTCGACATTCGCTCACTCTCCGCAAAAAATAACCGAATTTATTTAAAAACTGTATATTATATATTTAATGAAGTTGTTTATTTGTCAATAACATCCTGCTTGAAGAGGATATTTGATGGAACAAATAAACAAAAAAGAACTCAGTGAACGAGATATTTGTACTAAATATATCACTCCTGCCATTAGTCAAGCCGGGTGGGATTTGCATACCCAGATACGTGAGGAAGTGACTTTTACTAAAGGGCGGGTTATTGTAAAAGGTCAATCTGTGAGTAGAGGGAAACCTAAGCGGGCGGATTACATACTTAATTACAAGCAAAATATTCCGATTGCTGTTATTGAAGCTAAAAAGAATACGTATGGTGTTGGCGAGGGTATGCAACAGGCGCTCGGATATGCTGAGACACTGGATATTCCTTTTGTTTATAGTTCAAATGGTGATGCTTTTCTTGAACACGATCGAACCGGTACTTCGGGTCAGGTTGAACGTGAAATTGCATTACATGATTTTCCTTCACCTGAGCAGATTTGGAAGAAATATTGTGTATGGAAGGGTATTGACAGCATTGAAGAGAGTTCTATTATTCAAGAATACTATACCGATAGTAGCGGGAAAGTTCCGCGATATTATCAGCAAATCGCTATTAATCGCACGGTTGAAGCAATCTCTAAAGGGCAGGATAGATTGCTGTTGGTTATGGCTACGGGCACGGGAAAAACATTTACTGCTTTCCAGATCATCTGGAGATTGTGGAAATCCCGTACTAAGAAGCGTATTTTGTTCCTTGCTGACCGTAATATTTTGGTAGACCAAACACGGACAAACGACTTTAAGCCTTTTGGCAATGCTATGACAAAGATCAAAAAACGGCAGGCAGATAAGTCTTATGAGATCTACCTTTCTCTTTATCAGGCAGGGTACTCATGGTCATGACCGTTTAAGAATGGATTTTTTACTCGCATTCGGTAATGAGGACTTCATGGATACACAATTATATGAATCAATTCGAAATTGGGAACAAAAAAACAGAGATTATTCACTTATTAAGTTCTAATCGATTTCAGTCATAATTAAATCTATATCAACCATATGACCCTTAATAAAATCAAGTTCTTTTCTGATTGCACTCTGCGATGACCTCAAAGCAAAACTCAATCAATCACAAACCGATGGCGCGAAATTGATGGAGGCGGTGGTGGCTGGGTTGGTTGGTGCGTAATCACAAGTCCGTAGCGTAGCGCATCTGCGTTTATCCGCGTTCATCTGCGGTTAATTTTTTTGTTGCTCTTGCAATAAGGGGTATATACGAACGCAGATTTGCACTTAGGGGTTAAAACTCAATCAATCACATACCGACGGCGCGAAATTGATGGAGGCGGTGGTGGCTGGGTTAGTTGATGCGTAAACACTTTCACTCCACTTGGATTTGATATATATACAAAAAAATCAATTATGTTTAGAATCAAAAAATTTGTGGTTTTTGAGGGCTGGTATGAAGAACAATTTAGCAATATTTGAAGATTACAAAATTCGCCGTTTGTATGATGAGGATACCGAAACTTGGTTTTTTTCGGTAGTGGATATCATACAAGTTTTGATACAGCAATCTGATTATCAGGCTGCCAGAAAGTATTGGAACAAGCTGAAAGAACGATTGAAAAAAGAAGGAAACGAGTCGGTGACAAATTGTCACCGACTGAAATTAGAAGCGGCTGACGGGAAGAAATACCTGACAGATGTTGCGGGTTCCGAAACCCTGTTGCGCCTGATCCAATCCGTGCCAAGCCCCAAATCTGAGCCAATTAAACTATGGCTTGCAAAAGTTGGCTATGAGCGGATGCAAGAAATTGCCGATCCGGCACGTTCACTTGACAGAGCCAGAGAAAACTGGCAAAAATATGGACGTAGCGATAAATGGATTCAGCAGCGTATGATGGGGCAGGAGACTCGTAACAAACTCACAGATTACTGGAGTGAACATGAGATTAAAAAGGGCGAAGAGTTTGCCATACTCACCAATATCATTCATCAAGAGTGGTCTGATGTAACGGTAAAAGAGCACAAAGATATCAAAAACTTGCAAACGCAAAATTTGCGCGACCACATGAGCGAAGCTGAATTGATCTTTACCGCATTGGCAGAGTTATCTACCCGACAGATTGCCGAAAGCACGAAAGCCATTGGATTGCCCGAAAACAAATTGGCAGGTAAATCAGGTGGCAACATTGCGAAAAAAGCGAGGGTGGAATTGGAAGAAAAAACAGGACAAAAGGTTGTCACCGGGGAAAATTATTTGCCACCGAAAAAGAACAATACATTAGGTGAGAAATAGTATGGCATTATTGAGAAATTAAAGATACTTTTAGAACAGCGCCGCATCGTCGCCAGAGTTGACCAACTCATGGCGCTCTGCGACGAACTCGAAGCAAAACTCAATCAATCACTGACCGACGGCGCGAAATTGATGGAGGCGGTGGTGGCTGGGTTGGCTGGTGCGTAATCTCAAATCCGTCGCGTAGCGTATTTGCGTTTATTCGCGTTCATCTGCGGTTAATTTTTTTATTGCTCTTGCAATAAGGGGTATATACGAACGCAGATTTGTAGTATGGGGTTAAAACTCAATCAATCACACACCAACAACGCGAAATTGATGAAAACTTGCCTAGTGTGAAACACACCGCATGCATGCGAACTATTGATTAATTTCAGACCGGATTTAACTGATATTTAGTCATCCCGCGTTCCTGCAATAAATTCCTCTGTCATGGTGCATGCTTTATCATCCGTGAACTGTTTTGGAGGATGCTTCATGAAATATGCAGATGGTGAATACAATACGCCACTTGTTCCACGATCGAGTGCAAGTTTGCAGCATCGTATAGCATCGATCACAACTCCTGCGGAGTTCGGGGAATCTTCGACCGAGAGACGCAGTTCAATATTCATTGGCACATCTCCGAAGAGTTTTCCTTCCATCCTGAGGAAACAGATTTTGTTATCCTTTTGCCATGGGACGTAATCACTTGGTCCGATATGGATGTCATCATCATCAAGTCTGTGTGCGGTAACAGACTGTACCGCTTCTGTTTTTGAAACTTTCTTTGAGGCAAGTCGACTCCTGTTCAACATGTTTAGGAAATCGGTATTTCCACCTGTATTGAGCTGGTATGTACGCTCCAACTTGACTCCCCTTTTACTGAACAGGTCTGCAAGGGTGCGGTGTGTTATAGTAGCACCAAGTTGGGCTTTTATGTCATCTCCGATTATCGGTATGCCCTTATCCTCGAATCTTTTTGCCCACAGATGATCACTTGCTATGAAGACCGGCATATTGTTTACGAATGCCACACCTGCTTCAAGCGCGCATTCGGCATAGAAACGTACTGCTTTTTCGGAACCAACTGGAAGATAATTCAAAAGCACTTCGGTTTTTGATCTCTTTAATTCATCCACAACATCTTCTTTTGAAGGTTCAGTCTCATCTGCAAGGACAAAAGTATGTTTATCATCGTAATCTTTCATGTGGTCTGCTATACCATCCATAACCTTGCCCATTCTCACAATGGTTCCTGTTTTTGGTATATTCTCACAAAAAACAGTGGTACAGTTAGGCAATTCAAAGATCGCTTCAGCCACATCTTTACCAACTTTCCTTTTATCTATATCGAATGCCGCAACAACTTTAATATCGCTTGGTTTGTAACCACCGATCTCCCAGTGCATCAAACCAATCGCATTATCGCTATTTTTATCCTTGTAATATTCAAAGCCCTGAATAAGTGAACTGGCACAATTTCCAAGACCCACAATTGCGATTTTAATATTATTCATGAATACATCTCATTTTTAAATTTGTCATTCAATATAACATAATAATTTTAACCTACATTCTGATTATCTGCAGTTTTATAAAAGACTTTCTAAATATACGAATTAGGGACTTGTTTATATTAAAAAAAGATACGGGTGGTCATGATAAATCACACATCTAACAGCACTTTCATATTATATTATTAACGGCTGTGGAAAGTTATTTAAGTGTCAAGTTGAATCATTTATTTAGCGTGTTATAGATTGCTTCTTCAAAAATGGGGTTAATTGATTGAAGCGATGCAAAATGCTTAAAAGATTATGCGTGAGATTCGAAACTGAATAATCATTAAATTTGAGGTTATATGATGGAAACTAACGAAGCAAAAGTTGAAAGAATATTCAGAATCGTCATGGGACCTATACTGATATATGTTGGTATGTTCCAGATTTTGACTACAAGTGTTTTGACATATGTAATTGCACTGTTTGGTTTGATAATGTTGATTACCGGAATTATTGGATACTGTCCATTGTACACTATAATAGGTATTAACACCTGTAAAATTAAAAATAAGTAGTGGGTGATGAAGTATGAGTGATTTACTGAAAGATATATCGGGTACTATTGAAGGGTTGAAAACGTTTGACGATGTACTCGATGTATCAATCGCATTGGAAGAGCAGGGCAGAGAGTTCTATCTTGAAAAAGCATCCACCATTAAAAGTGCGGAAACAATAGGATTATACAATTATCTGGCAGAGGAAGAAGGGCATCATGCTGACTACTTGAGGCAATATCGAAAGAACAAAACTGTGCCTGATATCAAATCCAATGTCCCTGATTTTAAAACATCATTTTCTGCGGAGTTCATTGATGACCGCTTGGGAGAAATTGGTGTACTTTTAGCAGCGCTACGTCTTGAGCGAAAAAGTGAGTATTTCTATACTGAACTTTCAAAACGTGCTGAAAATGAAGAGCAGCGTAAATTCTTTGATAAACTTGCATTTTTTGAAAGAGGACATTATGAACTGATAGATGGATTCCTTGGAGAATCTACTCAATTCAGGATGCAGACATAAGATAAATTTTAATATTTGGAGGAATGGGGTGTGGATAATGAATACGGACCGGTAGAACTGGCTAAAGGTGTATACTGGGTGGGTGTTGTTGATTGGAATCTTCGTGATTTTCACGGTTATGTGACCCCAAAGGGGACTACATATAATGCTTATCTGATCGTTGATGAGAAGATCGCACTTGTGGATACTGTGAAATCTCATTTTGCAGGAGAACTGATTAAAAATATCCAAAAGATAATCGATCCGACAAGGATAGATTATGTAATATCGAATCATGTGGAAATGGATCATTCAGGATCTTTGCCTGTGCTTATGAGATTGATCCCCAATGCTAAACTCATTGCTACAAAACGTGGCAAGGATGGCTTGTCCCATCACTATAATGGCATGGGATGTAAGGACTGGGATTTTGAAGTTGTTGAAACAGGCAGTGAGTTGAGTCTTGGTAAAAAGACCTTAATGTTCATTGAAGCCACAATGCTGCACTGGCCTGACAGTATGCACACATACATCAAAGAGGATAAGATCCTTCTTTCAAATGATGCCTTTGGACAACATATTGCATCATCTCATCGATTCAATGATGAGGTGGGCGATGTGATGGATGATGCTGCTGAATATTATGCAAATATCCTGATGCCGTTCGGTTCACAGATACTCAAGTATGTGGACAAGGTCGGAGAACTTGGTATTGAGATCGATATGATCGCACCATGTCATGGTGTGATATGGAGAAAAGACCCTGCGCAGATAATTGAAGCCTACGGACGTTGGGCAAATGGTGAAACTGTTCCCAAGGTACTGATAATTTATGACACGATGTGGAAGAGCACTGAGCGTATGGCAAAGGCGATGTTAAGTGGCATAAGTGCTGTCGGCGTGGAGGTAAAACTCCTGAACTTGCGAAAGAATGACTGGAGTGCGATCATAAAAGAGGTACTGACTGCACCTGTAATTGCTGTGGGCTCACCGACACTCAATAATGGGATGTATCCTTCAGTTGCCGGATTTTTAACATACTTAAAGGGACTTCGTCCAAAAGACAAAAAAGCAATTGCTTTCGGTTCATTTGGCTGGGGCGGCGGGGCTGTAAAAGCAGTTGAAAATGAATTGATTGCCGCTGGATTTGAGATTATTGAGCCCGGTTTGCAGGTGAAGTTCAGACCCGATGATGACGATTTGAGAGCGTGCCGCGAGATGGGTGGCAGGCTTGCAGAGATGGTAGAATTGGCAGAGGGAAAATGACGCTTATCTTTGTCTTATAGAACAGATAAACAACAAAAATAAGGAGTGATATATATGGAATTTTCAAACGACATTGAATCAGAAATATATGCATTGGCAAAGGAAAATGCAGAGGAAAGTGGGTACAAACTAAATCCGGATTATGACATTGTTGTGACTGCGATAAAAGCAATTGCCAACAATAAGCGTGATAAAGGTGAACCATACTGTGGCTGCAGATCAACAACAGGCAACAAGGTAAAAGATAAAGAATTGATCTGTCCATGCTCGCAACGTGATAAGGATATCGCAAAGCGGGGTGCATGCCTGTGTGCATTGTATGTCGCGTAAGGGTTTTTACCCTTTTTAATAGTATATATTTTATAAATATATAGTTCGAGTTAATCTGAGCGTCAGCGAAGATTTTCTCGTTGGTATATAATCTATAAGATTATGTAGTCCAAGTTAATGCGAACGAAGTGAACATTTTCTTGTTAAGGTCAAATACAAATTAGCAGGGAGTGGGGATTTCTTTCTGAATTGTTCAGTAAAATGGTTGAGGTTGGATTTATATTATCATTATTATGTTGATAATATTCGCAAATCCTTATTATACTTAAAATAAACATAGGAGCGGTGAATTTAATGGAAAATATAAGCGCACATGAATCAGTACAGAAAATGTACAAAAAATTGAATGCTGACGGTATTACAAATACCTTTGACCGTTTTGCGGCACAGGGAAGTCGCTGTGGTTTTTGTAGTGACGGTGTAAGTTGTCAGTTATGCAGTATGGGGCCATGCAGAATAAGCAAAAAAGCGGAATTTGGAGCCTGCGGTATCAATGCTGATGGCATGGCAATGCGTAATTTCCTCCATCTAAACATTATGGGGACAACTGCGTACACATACCATGCCAAGGAAGTGGCAATGACCCTGAAAGCCACAGGTAAGGGACAGACTCCGTTTACGATCAAAGACGAAGCAAAATTGCGGGACTTTGCCGACAAACTCGGGATCAAAGGCGATAAGGGATTGCTTGGTACGAAAGAGTCGAATATCAATGAACTGGCTGTAAAGGTTGGAGATGCAATGCTTGCAAGTATTCATGGAAGTTCCGATGAGACTTCGAATATGGTTGAGATATTTGCACCGGAATCAAGGAAGAAGGTATGGCGAGATCTTGGTATCATGCCCGGTGGGCCTATTGAAGAATCAATGGATGCGACAACTTCCAGCATGACCAATATCGATGGTGACTACGTATCTCTTGCAAAGAAAGCACTGCGCCTGAGTATTGCAACAATTTATGGTGCTCAAGTACCTCTGGAGATTGGACAGGATATCCTGTTCGGCACACCATCGCCACACGAGCACGATGTGGATCTTGGTATTATTGATCCGCAGTACGTGAATGTTGTTGCAAATGGACATGAGCCATTTATTGGTGTTGCATTGATCGCAGGTGCACACAGACCGGAGAACCAGCAAAAGGCAAAGGATCTTGGAGCTAAAGGTTTGCATATCATTGGTTCGATTGAAACTGGTCAGGAACTTATGCAGCGTTTCGAAAAGGACGACGTATTTGTTGGTCTTACCGGAAACTGGCTAAGTATCGAGGCAGCACTTGCAACTGAAGGTATCGATGTTTTTGCAATGGACATGAACTGCTCACCTCCGGCACTTGGCGGATATCAGGAAAAGTACAATGTTACACTTGTTTCAGTGTCAAAACTTGTTGCTATGCCTGGTGTGGATAAACAGATCATCTATAAGCCTGAAAAGGTTGAGGCACAGGCACAGGAATTGATCGATCTTGCTTTTGAGAATTTCAAGAAGAGAAAAGCAGCAGGACTTGTCACAAACGACTTGCCTGTGCAGAAAACAATCACGGGATTCTCAGCAGAAGCATGTCTTGGTGCCCTTGGCGGAAGTCTTGACCCACTGCTTGATGTTATAAAAAACGGAACCATAAAAGGTGTGGTTGCTCTTGTAAGTTGTACGACATTGAAGGACAGCGGACAGGATATCAATACCATCAAAATCGCACGCGAACTTATCAAGCGTGACATTATGGTTCTCAGCGCAGGATGTGGTAATGCTGCACTTCAGGTTGCCGGACTTACAACGCTTGAAGCGAAAGAGTACGCGGGTCCCGGTCTTACAGCCGTATGTGAACTTCTTAACATTCCGCCTGTTCTGAGTTTCGGAACATGTACGGATACGGGAAGGATCATCAACCTTGTAACAGCAATTGCCGATGCTCTTGGAGTTGACCCATCACAGTTGCCTGTAGCAGTTACCGCACCTGAGTACATGGAACAAAAAGCAACCATTGACGGCGTGTTCGCTGTGGCATACGGTCTGTACACCCATGTTGCACCACTCGCACCTGTTGGTGGAGCACCAAACCTTGTACAACTCCTGACACAGGATGTTGAAGGTCTGACCGGTGGGAAATTGGCAGTTCAGACAGATATGGTCGAGGCGGCGGACGGGATTGAGGCGCATATCCTTGCTAAGAGGAAAGCATTGGGGATTTAAAACCTGAATGCAACATAGGCGGGATTGATTCCCGCCATTTTATTTTGTGTATCTGTATAGATGTGATAAGATTGTTGCATAAATGAGATTGTTTGACCTTAAACTAAAAACAATGCGACCGCCGCCAGGCGGCACGTTCCATACATACTAAATTGAATAATCGAAATCGTTCGTAAAAAGTGTGCAAGAAAATGCTCACTTCGTTCGCATTAACTTGGAGTACATAATCCTATAGATTATATACAACAAGAAAATCCTCGCTATGCTCGGATTTACTCGAACTATATGTTTATAAAACATATATTATTAAAAATTGTGGAATGCGCTGAAAGCACTTGAAAATTCTATGTGTATGTAGGGCAACGCTGCGCTCT
>JAUSPM010000099.1 GCA_030655675.1 Methanosarcinaceae archaeon
TCAATCGCCATCTGCACATTCCACAAGTTTTAATAAATGTTTTGCTAACTATTTAGTTAATTCAAATTGGCATGGATGGAACGTGCCGCCTGCAGGCGGTCGCACTGTTTTTGGTTTCAAATCGAATCATTTCATTTGCGAAGTTATTTTTAAACAGCTATACAAATACCATTTTTTAAATCAAATGAGATTTATCATAAATCGCATCCAGTGCCACGTTTAGGTAACAAAAAACTTCGATTTTGGATATCTTGAGCATGTGTCAATTATGATTCATAAACACTTGACGAAAATCGGTGTTAAAAGATAAGAACACTAACAAAGTTCCCCATATATCTTTTCGACCTCATGTCGTAATTCTTCCTGCGACACGCCATGCATCTGTGCAAGATACATCGCACCGCCGGCACCGACGCCCTCTTTCACATCGCCTGCTTCATATCTTTGAAGACCTGGCAGATGTGATGCGCCAAAGCCGGGGTCTGCCACATATATAGGTACGCCGAGTTCAGCGACCAGATCCTTAAAGTTTGCACTTGCATCATTAACAACATATTTTGTTGTAGATATTGAGATGTTATCTGTGTTTATGCCAAGATGCTTGATAACAGCAAAAACAGCCGCCATCTGGGTTCCACCTGCAAGCACGACATCGATCCCATCGGCTCCCGATACAATTCCTGCAACAGCCGCCATCATAGGATCGCCAAGACATGTAATAGCATGTAGGGGATCATCTCGAAGGCTTCCGAATTCAACACCTGATGCAGCCATTCCTTCCCTGACTATCATATTCTTCAAGTCCAATGGATTGGAGCACGAACTGCTACTTACATTTCCATCATATCCAAGAGCGTTCAACACGCCCATGGCAGTTGTTGTGCCGCCGGGTATACTTTCTCCAATAACAAGATGGTCAGTTTTACCCCTTATATCCCTGCCAAGTTTTTGTGCGCGTTCAAATATCCCTTTTACATCATGAACAGCGATATTTTCTCTAATGTCGCATCCGGGCTTTGCCATAAGATCAACAAAAGGAATTTTGGGAACTATCTTCAACCCTGCATTAACAAACATGTGCGGGATGCCTGTAAGGTTGAGTGCTGCACGTGTGATTATCGCAGGCGTAGGAGTATTGTATGGCGGCGTGATCGGCAGAACAGGCACACTGATAATGTTGCCAGTCTCAACAATTTCCGCATCACCTGCTGGTGTATAATCCGTGAATTCCGGACTTTTGCCAGCTGCAGATATATTTGGAATATATGCAGTTGCTGTATTTGAGAGCACGAACAAGAACAATGGTTTTTCAGGTACATGTGTACGTTTAGGTATTACCCATTCCATATTTATCACCATTTATTTATTTAGGATTAATACTCAATCAATTCCTATTATCTCAAAAACCCGTTTCATATCAACATTCTTACGAACAACATCCGCCAGTTCCTCGTATGCATCTAATTCAGAATATGCCGCTTGATGTTTATATTCTATCCCCTTTCTCTCATACAGATTTGATATCAGCGCACGTCGCACATTATCATTCTCGAATAGTCCGTGCAGGTATGTCCCGATCACAAGTCCTGACTCATCGATGCACCCATCATCTCCAAAGACCGGCGTGCATGATTCGGTCGAACCCATGTGAATTTCATAACCTGATATTGTCTCGCCCTTTATGGATTCGAGGATTGCTCCGCTGCCTGTCACAGTCTTGGTCACCTGAACCGTTTTCTTCTCGTACGCATCAAATGTAGTCGCAACATCCAGTAGCCCAAGGCCCTCGAATTGTGCAACTCTGCCATCTTCGACCCCAGAATCAATGATCGTTTTACCGAGCATCTGGTAACCCCCGCATATTCCAATTATCGGGACTTTGCCATAAAGTTCTTTGATACGGACATCCATGCCGCTTTTCTTTAGATCTCTAAGATCACTTATCGTGTTCTTTGTGCCTGGCAGTATGATCGCGTCCGGCTCTCCAAGTTCATCCCCGAGTTCCACATACCGAACTCGTGCCATATTTTCAAGCGGCTCGAAGTCCGTGAAATTTGATATCCTTGGAAAACGAATTACTGCGATCTCGACATCATCATTGCATTCGCTAATATCAGATTTAGAGTTGGACTTAGACTTAGATTTCGGCTTAGACTTAGACTTAGACTTAGATTTATCTTCAATCGACAATGAGTCTTCGGACGGGATCTTGATATCAAAATACGGCAGTACCCCCAGAACTGGAATTCCGGTACGCTCTTCAATTTCCCTCAAACCGGATTCAAGTATCGCGGGGTCGCCCCTGAATTTATTAATGATGAAACCGCGCACATTGGCGCGTACATCGGCAGGTAGGAGTTCGATCGTACCATATAGACTTGCGAACACGCCGCCGCGCTCGATATCTCCTACTAAAATGATCGGTGCATCTGTAAGCCTTGCAGTACCGATATTTACAATATCGCGATCATACAGATTGATCTCTGCCGCACCACCGGCACCTTCCATTACTATTATATCATACTCCTTGCCAAGCCGTTCCAGTGAACCTCGAAGAATGTCATGCATCATGTCAATGGATTCGTAATAATCGCCTGCTGTTTTGTCGGCATACGGCTCACCCAGAATGATCACCTGGGACATGCGGTCGCTTTTTGGTTTAAGAAGAACAGGGTTCATATCGACTGTAGGCTCAATACCTGCGGCTTTTGCCTGTATTGCCTGAGCAATACCTATTTCCTTGCCGTCTTTTGTTATCCATGAGTTCAAACTCATGTTCTGCGCCTTGAATGGTGCTACTTTATAGTCTTTTGATAATATGTTGCAGATCGCAGTAACAACTGCACTCTTTCCAACATGTGAAGCAGTACCTAAAATTAACAAATGTTTCGCAGTTTTTTTTGATTTCATATTTGATAACCTTTGAGGGATAACTTTTATGAAGGGCAATCTATATGTAGTTAACTCCAGTTTACTTTAGTTAGGTGAAATATGACAGATGTATTACATGTAAGCGGCGGTCCAACAAAACCGGAAATAATTGCAGTTTCCCTGTCGAAACTTGGTTTGGAAGACGGCTGTACATTTATTGATATTGGCTGTGGCACAGGTTCCGTTTCAATGGAAGCATCAAAACTC
Source organism: Methanosarcinaceae archaeon (assembly GCA_030655675.1). Lineage (GTDB taxonomy): Archaea > Halobacteriota > Methanosarcinia > Methanosarcinales > Methanosarcinaceae > Methanovorans. Next base: position 3,139 of record JAUSPM010000099.1, read on the forward strand.
GTACGCGATCTTCGTATCTATGCGCTTGATGCACGCTCCGAAGCGATCGATGTTGCAGCGCAGAATTTTGAAAATCATGGGCTTGCAGATGTCACACTTTTGCATGGCGAAGCATCACTGATATTAAATGATAATACTGATATTGGAACTATTGACTATGCATTCATAGGCGGGACAAAAAACATCCGCAGCGTGCTTGAAATACTTTGCGAAAAAAGAGTAAGGCGAATCGTTGTAAATGCTGTAAGGATAGAGACGGTTGTTCGTACTATCGATGTGATGAAGGAACTTGGTATATTTGATGAGGTGTTACATGTCGCAGTTTCGCGGGGTGCACCCATAGCAGGAGAGACAATGTTCAAGCCAGAAAATCCGGTGTACATCATTGTCGGAAAAAATGAATAATTGAATTTTGAATCAATGGAGATTAATAAATGCTGATTGGAATAGGACTGGGACCAGGCGACCCGCAACTTTTGACACTCAAAGCAGTTGAAGCATTAAAAAGCAGTGATATAGTATATGTCCCCGGGCGCCTCGCAGCAGATCTTGTGGCACCTTACACGGATTGCGAAATACTGGATTTCCCGATGACAAAGGACAGCGATGTGCTCAATGATGTCTGGAAAAAAAATGCTGACACTGTGGCTGAACATGCAAGAGATGGCACAGTAGGCTTTGGACTTATCGGTGACCCAAACTTTTTCTCGACATTCACACACCTTAGTCGAGTGATACATGAACATCATCCTGATATTGATATCGTGACGATCCCAGGTATCAGTTCAATAACATCCTTTGCATCAAGAGCGAATGTTTCCATTGATACATCGTTCGAAGTAAGTGATGGAACAGACATCAGATCAAAGATCGTCTTAAAAGCACGGCGTCCGCTTGAGATCGTCGAATCGCTTGCCAGGGATGGATATGACGAATTTATCTTTGCAGAAAAACTCTTTTCAGGCGAGGAAAGGATAATCAAAACGAGAGGGGATATTCCTGCAAAAGGGAATTACTTCAGTATTATATATGCCAAAAAAACAACCGCAGAGGAATAAATAGATGAGCGAAAAAGGTAATCTGAATCTTGATCATAAGGTATATTTCGTTGGTGCAGGTCCGGGAAATCCTAAACTGATAACTATCCTGGGGCGTGAACTTCTGGAGAGCGCAGACCTTGTGGTCTATGCAGGCTCTCTTGTAAATCCAAAAGTACTGGATTATTCGAACGGTGAGAAGATCGACAGTTACGGACTTACACTTGACGAGATTACAAAAACAATGGCTGACAATGTCAAAGCAGGCAAGAAAGTTGTACGTTTGCACAGTGGCGACCCATCGCTGTATGGCTCAGTTGTGGAACAGATGAATGAACTGGAAAAATACGGCATCGGAGTTGAACGAGTCCCTGGTGTCTCATCCGTGTTTGCGTCTGCTGCTGCACTAAATACCCAGTTGACATTGAACGGAGTCTCTGACACTCTTATCATTACGCGTCCGGCAGGCAAGACACTTGAAAAAGATGACATAACGGAACTTTCACGTCACAATGCTACGATGGCTGTGTTCCTTGGAACACAGAAGATCGAGGAGATCATGAACAAGGTCGAGTATCCACAGGATACACCTGTTGCAGTTGTATTCCATGCATCATGGGATGATGAAGAGGTTATCTACGGCACAGTTTCTGATATTGCACAAAAAGTAAAGGATGCCGGAATCAAGCGCTCGGCAATGATCATCATCGGTGGGGTGGTAGACCCCGTAAATTACAGGAGGTCACACTTATACGGAGTAGCACAAGAACCGCTGTTATAACATTCGAGCGGAACCGTGATGCTGCAACACGTGTAGCAGAGTATCTCGGCGCAGACATACTGTCGTATGACAAAAATGTCTTTAAGCATGCATTCGAGGAATATGATGCAATTGTGGCATTGTTCGCAACCGGCATCGTTGTGCGGGAGATTGCACCTCTGCTTATTGATAAGTGGACTGACCCTGTGGTTGTTGTTGTAGATTCGAACCTGACCTTTGCAATCCCACTTACAGGCGGTCATCACGGTGCGAACGAACTTGCACGCAAATTATCCGGGCTTGGTGCTATACCGGTCATCACAACCGCAACCGAAGTACATGGCCGACCCTCAGTCGAGGGGATTGCGGATGCCCTTGGGTGCGATATCGTTAATAAGGAATCCACAATAAGTGTAAACTGCGCCCTGCTTGAGCAGGATGTGGAAGTGCTTGAGATACGAGGGCCGAAAGTAGTTATTGTCGGGGATGACGTATCTGTGCTTAAGAAAAATAAGGGTGAATCATTATGATAATTGGAATCGGAACCAGACGCGGTGTGACATCAAAGGAGGTAATCTACGCAGTTAACAAGGCACTGCGTGAGATCAATGCTGAACTTAGCAGTGTGAGCATGCTTGCATCTGCCAAAATGAAAGAGAACGAAGTCGGATTGCTCGAAGCCGCACAGTTGCTCGGCATCGATATCGAGTTTATGCCACATGATGTACTAAACAAATTTGATGCGCCTTCTTCATCTCAGGCAAAACGTTTTGGTTTAACTGGTGTGGCAGAACCGGCTGCACTGGCACTTTCAGATAATAAAGAACTGATACTAAAGAAGAAAGTATATGGAAGGATCACAATCGCAATCGCAAAATGAGGCTGTTACAATGACTAAAAATGGAAAACTTTACATCATCGGAATAGGACCTGGATCGGTCGAACACCTGACTATCCGCGCACGGGATGTCATTGCCGCATCAGATCACGTGATCGGAAATGGAACCTATCTTGACCAGATCGAGAGCCTGATCGATGGACAGAATATCATCCGCAGTTCAATGGGAAAAGAAGTTGACCGCGCACAAAAGGCTGTCGAACTTGCCAAAACCTCTGTCGTATCTATTATTAGTGGCGGGGATGCAAATATCTATGGCATGGCAGGACTGGTTTTGGAGGTCGCGGAGAATTCCGGGTCTGATGTTGATATCGAGGTATTGCCTGGCGTGACAGCCATAACAGCATCAGCAAGCGTTCTGGGCGCTCCGATCGTTAATGATTTCGCGGTCATCAGCCTGAGTGACCTGCTGACTCCATGGGAAGTTATCGAAAAACGTCTTGATGCGGCGGCAAGTGCCGATTTTATCATATCACTTTATAACCCTAAAAGCCGTCAGCGCAATTCCAACTTCGCACGCGCCATCGAGATAATCAAACGGCATAAAGCGGATTCCGTTACTGTCGGACTTGTCAAGAATGCACTTCGGGAAAGCGACGAAGAAGCGATTGTCACAACCCTTGGTGAAGTTCTTGATTATGACGACTGGGTAGATATGAGAACAACGATACTTATTGGAAATAGCGAATCCCGTATATGGGATAACAATGGTAAAAAACTAATAATAACTCCAAGGGGGTATCATCGTAAATATGATTACTGAAAACTCTGCAAAAGCCGAAAAAAGATCACTTGAAGAACTCGGCGACCTTGTACAATTCACAACAGAGATAGACCCTGAACTTGTAAACGCATGTAGGGATCTTGGTGCCCATACGCAGGAAGCAAAAGCAATATCCATGACAAGCCGCAATATTGCGCGCGAGATCGTGGGTGATGATACTCCCGAGGACCGCGTGCGTCAGCGTTGCGTAATAGCAACAGGTGATCTTTCTGTGGCTGATCTAATGACTTTCAATAACAATGCTATTGATGCAGGAGTAGAGGCGATCAAAAAAGGTGCACCCATATTTGTTGATATTAACATGGTCAAAGTCGGCATAACCAAAAAGATGCACAATTGCGATGTTATTTGTGTGCTCGATGAAGACGTAGGTGCAAAGATTGCGCACGAGTATGGAATTACCCGTACCTCTGCAGGTTTTCTTGCATGTAGGGACAAACTAGATGGTGCAATAATTGCTATTGGAAATGCGCCATCGGCTTTACTTACGGTGTGTAGATTAATTGAACACGGGGTTCGCCCTGCGCTTGTCGTTGGAACGCCTGTCGGGTTTGTGAATGCAGCCGAGTCAAAAGAAGGGTTAATGAAGATGGATGTGCCATCAATTACCTGCATTGGTACACGAGGTGGCTCACCGATTGCGATTGCATGTGTGAATGAACTTGTTGCAATTACAGGTGATCTAAAGGAGTAGTTGAATGTCAGAGCAGGACACCACATTACCATTAAAAAGAGAGATCCAAAACCTCAAACCGTGTATGCATGGTGGGCTTATTAAAAAGACCGCACAAAAACACGGTATTTTAGAACAAGAGATGCTCGATCTTAGCGCGAGCCTCAATCCAATTGGAAGTCCTTTTGAATATCCTGTTGACAATCCATACTTAAATTTACAGGATATCCTGCAAAATGCGATTGGAGAGATCGATCATTATCCCGATAACCGCTACATCGATTTTAGAAATGCTGCGGCAGGTTTTGTGGGAATGGGTGTTCAGCCGGATAACATTATTCCAGGCAATGGTTCATCTGAAGTTATCCGCCTTGTTGCTGAATGTGTCATTGAAAAAGATGACATGGTACTGATCCCACAGCCCACATTCGCGGAATATGAGCAGCAATGCAGATTATTCGGAGCAGACATCTTTTACACCAAACAGGAAGACATCACCAATATCACGGATGAACTGCTTGAAAAAGCCAGAATTCTCTTTGTATGTAATCCAAATAATCCCACAGGGATATTGATCCCTCGCAAGGATATGCTGGATATTGTACAACGGTGTGAAAAGAACAAGACTCTGCTATTTGTTGATGAGGCATTTAGCGAATTGTCCGACCCCACGCAGAGTGTTGCAGACATTGCGGCAGAGAATGATTATGTGTTCGTACTTCGCTCACTGACCAAATCCTTCGCGATCCCCGGCATAAGAATTGGATTTGGGGTCGCATCCCAGAAGATGGCACAAATACTTGATGCTGCAAGACTTCCATGGAACCTTGGTTCCATACCGGATATGGTCGGCACCGAACTTATGAGCATGGACGGTGGATGCAACAGCCGATATTTAATTGAATCAAGGGAATTGATCAAACAAGAAAGCGAATATCTCATAGAGCGACTTTCAAACATACGTGGTCTTTCACCATTGCCAAGCAGTGTAAACTACATTTTGGTGGATGTGAGTGATTTCCTGATGGATTCGGTCGAACTTACACATCGTTTAGCATCCCATGGCATACTTATCAGGGATTGTAGTTCATTTTATTCACTTGACAATAACTATGTCAGGATTGCTGTGCGGTCGCGGGAAGAAAATGATCGATTAATGAAAATGATTGGTGAAGTACTCAACGAATGGGGAAAACAACACGCCGAAGAGGAACTTAAACATACACTTGAAGATGCTGCCAAAGGCACACATTCCGGCAGGGATACATGCGAATATTATCCATGTCATTTTGATGACCAGGACTGTACCTTTTGTTTTTGCCCATTCTATGCATGTGAGGATGGACGCACAGGCGGTAAGTGGGTGGAACGTTCAAGCGGCGGAAAGGTATGGAGTTGTGTGGACTGCCACATAATGCATAATTCCGAGGTCTCACAACGGGTACTGGATGTCCTGATGAACAAAGGGACTACTGAGGACAACTTAAAAACAGCGTGGGAATCTATGGTGGAGCCGCTTTTATGATAATTACTCCCATGCCTGATGCCGTTGATATGGTATCCATACTTTTACTTGCCACCGTATTTGATATTATTATTGGTGAGCCTCCGGCAGCACTTCATCCGGTCGTATGGATCGGGAAAGTGATCGGCATGTTCAAAAAAGCCGCACCGACCAGCCACAGGAAAGCATACGGTGTATTCCTTGCAACAGCAACCATTGTTTTTGCATCCGCAATCGGATATCTGGTTTTGGTTATAGCAATGAATCCGGCAGTTCCAAAAACTCTTGGATACCTGATCGCAGCCTATTTCCTCAAATCAACATTTGCGATCCGAAGCCTGATCGCACCTGCGCAGGAAATACATGATGACATTGTTAATAACAAACTGGAAAGTGCCCGGGCAAAACTTCCGATATACGTGAGCAGGGATCCTTCTAAATTAAGCACTGTACATATGTCCTCCGCAGTCATTGAATCTATGGCAGAGAATTTTGTTGATGGAATTTTAAGTCCGATATTTTACTATGTCTTGCTCGGCCCCTTCGGACTTTTAGGTGCATATGCTTACAAGGCTGTTAATACACTTGATTCAATGGTTGGGTACAAGGACGACACTCACCTTGAATTGGGATATTTCTCAGCAAAATTGGATGATGTCTTAAACTGGGTGCCTGCACGCATATCTGTCATATTCATTGCAACAGCGGCACTGTTCGCAGGTATATCTGCGGATGGTGGCAGGATGAGAGGTTTTGTCAGTTCCATCAAAAGTGCAAAAACGGAAGGGCGAAATACACCATCGCCAAATTCCGGTTATCCTATGGCAGCGGCATCAGGTGCGCTTGGGATACGGCTTGAAAAGCCTAATACTTATGTGCTTGGTGATGATTTAAAACAACCGAAACCCAAAGACATAAAGCGAGCATCACAATTAATCGCAACTGCGGCAGTTTTATCAATTGCCGTATTTAGTATTATTATTCATATATCTACAAACATATTGAATTTACATATTTAATTTTGATTAAACAAAGAGTGATTGACATGAAATTATCAGAAATAGAATCCAAAGACCACAAAGGAGATCAACCCTCTGAATTGGAAGGGGAGATCACGCACGATATACTCGATATATTAGAGGATGATGGCATAACTGCTGAGATGCTTTTAGACACGGCAATGGAGTTATATTTCCCACATCCCGGCGTCGAGACGCGGGAATTGGCTGAAGAACGGTTCAAGAAAGAGTTGAAGATCGCATTGTCCGATCCAAATCTCTGCATTCTTATTTATTCAGGAATACTCCTTGAACGTGAAGGTGTGGCGGGGAAACTGCCAAACATCAGTGTGAGTTCATACGAAAAAGATCTGACATTCATCATTGCGGATGAGGTTATAGGTATGAGCATTGCAAAGTACATCAGTGGTGATAAGGGCATGTTCGAGTATGTGAGGTTTGATAAAGAAAAGCCGGGGATACTCTCAAAGATGGGACCATTCATGGATGATGTAATTGCAGGTTTGATTGGTGGCGTATCTGCCAACATGTATACAAGGGGTAAGGCAGAAGCAGATACTGTCGACAGTGAACCAAAAGATAATGATAAGCCTGATAAAAAGAAGGAACACAGCCGAAAAGTTGGCGGTGTGATAGCAGGATGAAGGCATTTTTACTTGCAGTGAGATCAGGTTTTGGGTTCCTTTCAACGATCCCTGTGGGGATTACAATGGAAGGGCTCGATGAACTGATGAAAAGGAGTTATCTTTTTACGTTCGTGGGAGTTGTACTTGGTCTTATAATAGGCGGATTTGCCTTTGTGTTCGAGACCATTTTCCCTCCGCAGATCAGTGCTGTTTTTATCATTGTATCGATCTATTATCTTACAGGTTTGAATCATCTGGATGGCCTGTCCGATTTTGGAGACGGTGCAACAGCGCACGGTTCATTGGAAAAGAAGATTGGCGCATTAAAGGACATGGCACTTGGTATTGGTGGTGTGGCTTATGCTGTGATCGCACTTGTTGCACTGTATGCATCCATTACGGCACTGCAAAATGAGGCAACATTGTTTGGCGCAGGAATGGGTGCTTCAGCAGTTGTTCTTGCATCCATGTTCATTGCAGAGGTTAGTGCAAAACAGGCAATGCTTACAATAGCAGCTTTTGGAAAACCGATACATGAAGGATTGGGTTCAATGGCTATGAATAATACAAACATCACAAAATTTGCCCTCGGGTTGTTGCTTGGTGCTGTAGCATGTGTGTTTGCGTTTGGAATTATTGGGATCGTTGCACTTTTCACATCGATCATTTCTGCCCTTGTGGTACTGAACATCTCCAACCGCCATTTTGGCGGTGTAAATGGAGACTGCATTGGTGCAGCAAATGAGATCGGTCGAATAGTTGCATTGATGACGACCGTGGTCATACTGCGAAGTGGTATGGAGGGGCTTACATGGACGCTATTGTGATGGCAGGGGGTTTGGGCAAAAGGCTTGGTATGGGTGAAAAGCCATGTATTGAGGTTTTGGGCAAGCCTCTTATCAGTTATGTGGTGGATGCGCTTGATGGGGCAAAAAAGATAGGTCGTATTTTCGTAGCAGTATCACCTGCTACGCCAAATACCGAGATTGTTGTCACAAACTACTATGATGGGCGTATAAAGGTTATTCAGACATCTGGCGGAAATTATGTAGGGGACATGGTCCATGCTGTTGAGAGTGCAGGCATTGTTGATCCGGTTCTTATTATAATGTCTGACCTGCCGCTGATCAAATCAGATATGATCGATTCGATTATATGTGAATATGAAAAATGCGGCAAGCCTGCGATGTCAGTGCATGTTCCAATATCAGTATGCACGAATCTTGGAGTCAGACCGGATACTGTGTTTAACAGGAATGGAAACCTGATCGTGCCAACCGGCGTGAATATACTGGATGGAAAGGATATACATCACGAGCAGGAAGATTTCAACTTAGTTTTGGAAAATCCGGAATTGGCACTGAATATAAATACAGTTGATGATCTAAAAAGATGTAAGGATATGTTGAAGTGATATGTTGAAGTGATATGCTGTGGGGATGTTGGTTACTTCAAACCTAAGGGTTTTTAAAAATGTCATCAGTTATTTACATTTGACTCTTCGAGGCACATATCTATTACCTCTTTTATATTTTCCATTGCTTCATCTATAGTTTCGCCATACGAGTGGCAGCCTTTAAACTGGGGGCAACTTACGATGTAATAACCATCGTCGTCAATTTCAACAACTATGGGTAAATGTAATTGTATTTGTATAGCTGTAGTAGGATGGCTGCGTAAATGTGATTATTCTATCTGAAATTAAAAACAATGCGACCGCCGTCAGGCGGCACGTTCCATACATACTAAATTGAATTATCTAAATCGTTAGCAAAAAGTGTACAAGAAAATGCTCACTTCGTTCGCATTAACTTGGACTATATATTAATAAAATATATACTACAAGAAAATGCTCACTTCGTTCGCATTAACTTGGACTACATAATCCTACAGATTATATACAACAAGAAAATCCTCACTTCGTTCGCATTAATTTGGACTATATATTAATAAAATATATACAACAAGAAAATGCTCTCTTCGTTCTCATTAACTTGGACTACATAATCTTATAGATTATAGAGGCCGTCCAACAATTCAAAAACACAGACAAAAGAAGGACAAATATGGCTTTAAATCAATAAATAAGGTTTGATTTTATCGTCCATAGTAATTGTTAGACAGCCTCTATATACAACGAGAAAATTCCCCCTCCGGTCGAATTAACTAGAACTATATGTTTAGCTGATAT
>JAUSPM010000107.1 GCA_030655675.1 Methanosarcinaceae archaeon
TGACCATTGACATGAATGGCCTTGAAGTAAATAATCTTGCCACAGGCTGGTTGAAGGAGTGCAATGTACTGGGAAGGCCGGTGTACATTATCACAAACTATGATGGGTCTCTTTTTGTGAGCGATGATAATGCAGGGAAGATATGGGGTGTATTATGGAAAATAAGGGTATGTAGTGTCTGGTGAGGGTGAAAGAGTTTCCTGATTGGGAACATTTTAATTAATTTTCATTTTGTTTATTCAATAATTATGAAATTGCTTTGTGTTAAAAGTTGGATTATGCCCCGACTTTCTACACATGAGTGATTTTTACACAAAAATGTGAATACCGAAACTATATATTTTATATCTTATATGATAATATTCACTTATTCAAGTATTGGGTATTGTTATTAAATTGCTTAAATATACATTGAAGAACAAAATTAAAACGATATGTAATAAAATGAGGAAAAACAATGGAGAATAAGTTACAAATTGAATTTATCTTTGAAATTAAAAAGAAATTCACATTCAAGAATTTTAAATTTCCGATACAAAATCACCCTTTTAAATATGGATTACGTATCAAAAATATAGGGAACAATGTATTTTCTGGAGCTACGTTAAAAAACATCCAAATGCCATCAGATAAATGTAATTTGAATTATACTCTAGATAAAGAATTCTCACTGCATTTTTTAAATCCAAATGACTCAGCTGAAATCTGGTTTGAACAAATGACAACCTATATCACAGGTTTAATTTGGATTAAAGTCGATTTAGTCCCAAATAATATAGATGATTTTATAACTACATATCAAAAGGATAAGCATTCTGAGCAAGCTAATGATTATGGTAAAAAAAACAAATGGGGTGATGTTTTTTTTATTCAAGGAGAAAATGAATTACAGCAAGCAAGGACTAATTCATACATTCTAATATTAACGGCATTGACTTTTTTGCAAGGGGCTTTTGGAATCGACAAAATTATGCTGACCTTATTCAAAATTTTTCAAAGACTTCTTCTTTATGTGGCGGATATGATCGGAAAAATATTGTAATTCTATAACTTAACATCTTGTGTCAAAAGTTGCATCACACACCGACTTTACAAACACAATCCTTCACTCCCCCCAAACCCCACCCAAACCCAAAACCCTTAAATATAATGTACGCAAATATACACCACTGTACAGAGTTGTACATTACAAATCACACGGGGAACCACCATGAAATCATATATCCGGAAATTGAGTGAACACCAAAACCTCACAACAGAAGAAGCCGAGGATGCCATCTCAAAAATATTTAACGAGGCCACAGATGCGCAGATTGCTGCATTCCTAATAGCATTGAAAATGAAAGGCGAAACGCCGGAGGAGATCGCAGGGCTTGCGAAAGGTATGAAAAAGGCGGCAAATCTCATATCCCCTCAGGTTGAGGGAACACTTGTCGATACTTGTGGCACAGGCGGAGATGTTCACAACACCATCAACGTCTCAACAGCAGCAGCCATCGTCACAGCAGGTGCAGGTGTGCCGGTTGCAAAACATGGCAACTATTCCATCACGTCCCTCTCAGGTAGTGCCGATGTGCTCAAGGAACTCGGGATAAAGATCGATAAGGCTCCCGCCGATGTCCAGAAGTCCATCGAAGGTGTCGGGATCGGGTTCATGCTCGCGCCGGTATTCCATCCTGCAATGAAACGTGTTGGGGGACTTAGAAAAGAATTGGGTGTCCGCACTGTTTTTAACATCCTCGGACCACTCACAAATCCCGCGAACGCAAAAAGACAGGTCATAGGTGTGTTCGACAAAAGCCTTTGCGAACCACTTGCACAGGTGCTCAAAAAACTCGGAACAGAGCGTGCCCTTGTTGTACACGGTGACGGCATGGACGAGATATCGAATATCTCTGAAACCTTTGTCGCAGAACTCAAGGACGGGAAAGTATCCACATACACCCTAACACCCGAAGACCTTGGCATCAAGCGGGCAGTTTCAAACGACATCGCAGGCGGAACACCTGAGGAGAATGCACAGGATATCATTTACATCCTCAAAGGCGAGAAAGGTCCAAAACGTGACATCGTTGTCATAAATGCCGCCGCCGCATTATATGTCGCAGGTAAGGCTGATTCCATAAAAGATGCCGTATCCCTTGCAGAAGATGCGATCGACAGCGGAAAAGCCATGGAAAAACTAGATCAGTTCAAGAACTTTGCTTGATACTCCGCAGCCGGTACATCATGACTCACACAACACGTGTAAAGATCTGCGGCATGAAGTCACATGACGATGTCAAACTTGCGATAAATTGCGGGGCGGATGCTGTCGGGTTCATAACTGACGTGCCGGTCGAAACACCACGAAAGATAGACATCAACACCGCAGCAGGACTGATATCCAGAGTTCCGCTCTTTGTTGACACTGTACTTGTGATCATGCCCAATGATGCAAAGCATGCTCTTGAAATGATAGGGATAACAAAACCCGATGTAGTCCAGATACACAACAAATTTGCAGTTGATGAACTGGAGATCATACGCAACAACACTGCAACAGGGATCGTAAAAACGATCTCAATTCCAGTCAATACAAGAGGAACAGCAGACACGATCGATGCTGTGGTCAAACAGGTCAACGACCTGACAGATCGTGGTCTTGTAGACGGCATCCTTCTTGATTCCAGTGTACCCGGAAAAGTTGGCGGAACAGGTGCCGTACATGACTGGTCTGTAAGCCGTGCAGTGGTGGAAGCATTGGATATGTCTCCTGTGCCAGTGCCTGTAATACTTGCAGGCGGACTGAACCCCGACAATGTGAGGGCGGCAGTCAAAAGTGTATTGCCCTATGCTGTTGACACGGCATCCGGTATTGAAACAGACGGAATGAAAGATGAAAAAAAGATATGCAGATTTATACATGAAGCAAGGTGTGAACGATAATGTTCAAAATATCATTTGATATTGATAAAGAAGAATTTGTAGGTATGGTCAGGGAGGCAGGCACTCCCGTACTGGTGCAGTTGATGGCAAAGGTCAGCACCGAATGTTCACCCCTGCAACTGTACACGACCATGCAGAACGCTGATTGTTCATACATGCTTGAATCCGTTGAAAAGGAAAAGCGACATGCCCGATTCTCCTTTGTTGGGTCCGATCCTGACCTGATCGTATCCATAAAAGATCGCGATCTTACCCTGACCTATCCGGAGAACTCAGAACTTGTAAACTACATCCGCTCAAAACTTGGATCATTATGCGTGATCGTATCCGATAACCCCGGTGTACTCCAGACCCACATCAATGAAGGAACTGATGTACTGGACGCTTTTCGTGCAGTATTTCCAACTGCGAACGGCACGCATCTCCTCAACCAGAAAAGGTTTGACAGGCAGACATTCCTTGGCGGTGCGATCGGATACAACGGTTATGATATTGTTTATGACTGCTGGTTAGACATCGAAAAGGAACAGGAGTCCGGTATTCCTGACATGCAGTTCGCGCTCACCACAAAGACGTTCGTTTTTGACCACCTGACAGGCGAGACCTACATTGTGGTCACGCCTTTTATGGCAGAAAACAATGACATCGAAGCAGCGTATGACCGGGCGCTTTCCGATGCACAGGAACTTTATGAGCATCTGGAACTGGCTGCTGAAACAAAAGACGACCAGGTTATGCCACAAGTTGATGAACTGAAAAGCGCCCCCGTCTGTAACATTGAGCAGGCTGAATTTGAAGATGCTGTCAGGACTGCAAAACAGCACATAATTGATGGCGACATCTTCCAGGTTGTGCTCTCACGCAGGTATTCGGTCAAGATGGGGCAAACACCCCTTCAACTATACAGAACCCTGCGGAATATCAATCCAAGTCCATACATGTATATATTCAAATTCGGGGACCTGAGCATTGTTGGTGCAAGTCCTGAAACGCTCATGACAGTACACAGGCGCAATGTGATCACAAACCCTATCGCAGGAACATGCCCTCGCGGGAAAAGTGAGACTGAGGATTATATTTATTCCTCAAAAATGCTGACCGATGAAAAGGAGTGTGCCGAACATGTCATGCTTGTAGACCTTGGGCGGAATGATGTACGAATGGTTGCACAAAGCGGTACGGTCAAGGTCGAAGATTTCATGTCAGTTGTAAAATACTCACATTTGCAGCACATCGAAAGCACGGTATGTGGCACACTTCGTGATGAGTGCGACCAGTTCGACGCGACCCGCGCGATATTCCCTGCAGGCACATTGTCAGGCGCGCCAAAGATACGTGCAATGGAAATAATCGATGCTCTCGAACCCGATGCCCGCGGTATATATGGCGGAGGTGTCGGATACTATTCATGGAACGGCGATGCAGATTTTGCGATCGTCATCAGGACAGTGATCGTAAAAGGTGATACAGCATATATCCAGGCAGGTGCAGGAATTGTTGCGGATTCTGATCCTACGTATGAATATGAAGAGACAGAGCGCAAAATGGCAGCAATGATCAGTGCGATCGGAGGTGGAAAATGAAAGTATTGTTCATCAACAACCGGGACTCATTCGTCTGGAACCTTGTGGACTATGTCTCCATATTCGAGCCTGACACAGTTGTCGTCCCGAATACCATCTCGATCGAGGAAGTAAAAGCCATCCACCCTGATGCGATAGTAATATCTCCCGGACCCGGGAATCCTCACAATCCACGTGATATTGGAACATGTCTTGATATCATCCGCGAGTTTGGTGCATCCGTTCCAATACTCGGGGTATGTCTTGGTCACCAGGCAATAAATACAGCGTTTGGAGGGACCATCACTCATGCAAAAAGCGGTCCGGTACATGGTAAGACCTCGCAGATAACCCATGACGAATCCAGTCTTTTTGATAACATTCCAAACCCATTCACCGGAGGGCGGTATCATTCCCTTGCAACCGGAAAACTTTCATCCGAATTGGAGGTAACTGCAAAAACGGATGATGGTATAATTATGGGTGTCAAGCACAGGGAATATCCGATATATGGCGTACAGTTCCATCCGGAATCCGTACTCACGCCGGATGGCTTAAAGTTTATTGAAAACTTCCTGAAGATTGCAGGCAGGATTAAAAAAGATGCATAAGCGTTAATTGGCAGGAGTTCCATCTTTGGATTATGTTAATTGGACTCACAGGCACTCCTGGTACAGGAAAAACCTCTGTTAGCAATTTGCTTGAAAAACGCCGTGGATACAGGGCAATCCACCTTAATGAACTGATAAAGGAGGAGCGTCTGTATTCAGAAGTGGATGAGGTGAGGGACACGCTTGTTGCGGATATGGACAAAGTCTCTGCGCGTGTTTCAGAATTGGTGGGTAATTCCTATGATGTAATGATACTCGACAGCCATCTTTCTCATCACATTGCAGACATTGTGATTGTACTCCGAACCGCTCCTGATAAACTTCGAGAGAGGTTATCGAGTAGGAATTACTCGAAGGCTAAAGTCTCGGAAAATGTAGATGCTGAAGCATTGGATGTAATTCTTATAGAATCGGTTGAATGGTGTGAGGAGGTATTTGAGATCAATACGACTGAGGCGACAGTTGAAGAGATTGCAAATAATGTGGATGAGATTGTTAGAGCGTTGCTGCATGGTGATGACAATGATGTACTTCTCAAATACAAACCCGGGGCGTTTGATTGGAGTGACGATGTATTTTGATTTGGAATATGGTTTTACGATGTGACGGCTAATTGATTTCCACACGAAACCTTATAATATAAACACCATCATATAGTGTCATATTAGTAAATGCTATGTCATAATACAGCAATTATTAATAATTGGATGGGACTTTTGAAAAAATTGCCCTGACTATAGGGTATCATGAAAGATAATACAAAAAACAGGACCGCTGCAGATAAAAAGATCGTAGAATCTGATGGTGGAGTAGCAATTACAAATGCAGGAACAGGGCATAGTAGAAGCTATATGTCCGGGTTTGATAAAATTGCAGTAGTAGTTTTGTTAACTGTAGGTCTTTTTTATCTGGTATCCTCAATTATCCAGATAACATATGTTTTTACAGATGAGTTCGATTTATTAATTTTCCTACGTGAAGTCACTCAAATATTTGCAGGTGCTATTCTTATATATGGAGCTATCCGGTTTATCCGGAAGAACACTTATCTTGAGCGAATTGTTGACAATATGTTCGAAGATATCATTTATGATCGTTTTGAGCCTGTTCTCAGGGATATTGCTGAAGTGCAGGTTGGTTACGATAGCGTTTCGAGTCAGATAAAATTGTTGAACTACAGTATCAATGACCTTAAAAAGAGCATTGAATTTGCACCTTCCGCAGGTGCTTATCAATATCAAGCATATGATACTTCAACATCTGCATCACTGCGGCGTGTGTACAACCTGTTCATGTATATAGTACTTCTAAACGTGACGCTTGCAGTGTATATGTTTATGATATATTATCCACAATGGTATATCCCTTACCTGTCACCATTACTTTTTGTTATGTGGTGGGTTGTAATTACATATGAGTTCAATCAATGGGACAATTCATCTGCATGGATGTGGGTATTTGCACCGATCTTGATCTTGCCAATATATACAATGGTATTTGGGCTATTGACATCTACTAACCAGATGTTTGCCATAATGTATTTGGCTCTTGGTTTGTATGCTATTACATATTACACATGGAGTATGTACAATTCATCAGGCACCTTGCCATTCGGTTTACATAAAAAGTTGGAAGATATTGCAAATTATGAACCTACCATAGATGACCACAAAGGTGGTAAAAATGGTGATATGTCCCGTAATGGTGGACTGTACCGCAATAGTGGTGAAGATGGTAACATGCCACGCAATGGTGGACTGTACCGCAACAGTGGTGAAGACGGCAATATGCCACGTAATGGTGGACTGTACCGTAATGTTGGAGTAGCACCATATAATCACCAAAACATGAATGGATTTTCAGATCGTTTGTTGATGATTCAGGAAGAGTTCAAACTTCTGCATGAGGAAATGGGCATGTATGGTGTTACACATAGACCAAACATTCCACAGAATGAGGTTGAACAACCTGTCAAGCAATCAATATTTACTCGTAAGCTGGCAAAAGGAATATACAAAAAACTTGTCAGCAAGAGCGCCCGAAAACCTAAAAATGATGATAATTGAGGTTGACTAATTGTCTAACGTTTTTTGTATAATCCCTGTGGGTATTGACGATGACAGTATTCTCAAAGCTGTCCACGAAGCTGCCAGATATTATTATAATGACGTAGTGAGTCTGGATTTTGTGGACACACCCAAAGATGCACACAACAAAGCAAGGGATCAATATCGTGCTACAAGTTTTTTAAGAATTGCAGAAAATGGGACTGGCAAAAAGAACATTGTAATTACAAATGTTGATATTTATGCATCCCGTGTGAACTTTGTTTTTGGGCAGGCATTTTTAAATGGTAGAGCATGTGTAATTTCAACACACAGATTAGATCCGCAGTTCTATGCAAATGATGGTGGCTACGACGATGATACATCAAATGGTCAAATGTTGCTTGAGCGTGTTAAAAAAGAGACTATACATGAAATTGGGCACACATTTGGTCTTCATCATTGTGTTGACAGTGGATGCGTCATGAGTTTTTCACCCGGGATTGAAGAAGTGGATGCTAAAGGTATGGATATTTGTGAAAAATGCAGTGTGATATTAGGTGACATTTCTTAAGTATAACGAGTTTTAACAATCTTTTTTATAACTAAAGTTCCTACAGACACGATCAATATCCAGAGAATAATCAGTGGATATGAGTCTGTATCACTTTTAGCACTTGGTAGAACACTATCTGTATCTGAAAAGATGGTGCTCTGTATGTAGTATAAATTATCAAAAAATCCACTTGATATGTATGCTATGCTTAATATCAAGAATAAGATGGCCAGTAAATAGTAATAAAAAGGGATCGATCGATTCTTTATGGCATGTTCAATTCGTATAAATGTTTTTGAAATATTATCGTGTTCAGAGATGTGATTAACTTTTCTGCTTTGATGGATATGCCTTATGTATGCCAGCAAACAGATATCAACAAAAAAAATTATAATTATGATTTGGTAGAGTATTGGAACTAAAAATATGCTGGTAATAAATGTGCCTACAACAAGATATATCAAACGGATTTTTCTAAACAGGGGAGTATGGAATAAAATGTATAGTATAGATGCTGCGAATATAATTAAAATTATAAATTGTATGATCATTTTAATACACCCTATGGTTTTAATAGTATATATTTTATAAATATTTAGTCTAAGTTAATGCGAACGAAGTGAGTATTTTTTTGTAGTATATATTTTATAAATATATAGTTCGAGTTAATCTGAGCGTCAGCGAAGATTTTCTCGTAATATATAATTTATAGAATTATGTAGTTTAAGTTAATCTTAATCGTTATACCCCGCATCTCTGCTGCGGTTGGGACAAACCATCGTATAACTTTTTTTGTCTTTGTTTAGCAGTTTTTGACGCCAAGTCTAACCGCCGCAGGCGGCACGCCCCATTATCATCAATGAAATCTTCCTCTTTTTGTATTTAATGGATAAAATGAATTGTATAATAAATATTGTGCACCATTTTCGCGGAATCGATAGATTTTAATTTAAAATTATGTATAATTATATTATTAATTTGACCAATGTGAATAATTGCATACGATTAGTGGTTTGGAAACATGCCGCCTGC
>JAUSPM010000112.1 GCA_030655675.1 Methanosarcinaceae archaeon
TCAGGCATTGGTGCGATCGGCATCTTCTCGCCGTTTCGTGCATCATATACTGACCACTTTTCTACATCATACGGCTTGCCGATAAGTGCCCTGCGATATTTCGAACCATGTGGTCCGACTATGACAGGGATCCCAAGACGGTTGCACCCTGTTCCAATGGATGCTGCCTTTTGTGAATATGCACCCCATGCAAGTCCAACCGCACCTACACGGTTGAGTACATAATCAGCAATCTCCTCGAAGTTTCCAGACACATTGCGCTGTGCAAATATCGCTGCTACTTTGATGGTTGTTGCAGCAATGTGCGCATTGGACACACAAGAACCGACATTTATCAGGTTGCCCTTGACGAATCGTGCAGGATACTGCTCATAGAGTGTTTTCCCTTCATCGTCCTTGTACATACCAAGGTCCATCGCAGAGCATCCTGACATCAAAACGATGTAGTTTCGCTTGAGCATCTCATCTGCAATTGTGTAAAGGTCCTTTGTACCATCTGGATAGTTGGAACATCCAACCATTGCAATAACTCCGGGTGTGGTTCCAAGTACAAGATTTACTCCTTCCTCACGTATCTCAGGGTCGCTTATCTGACCTCTTCCGACACGAACTAGTCCTTTTTCTTCACGAATGACCTTCTGTGCAGCCTTTTCTATGACATTCACTACCGGAATATCCTTTGGACATTCCTGTTCACATCTGCCACATCCAACACAATTGTCATGTAGAGTTTCAAATGGTGTAAGGTCTCCCTCAGATGCTGCTGTCATTGCATCGCTGATAGAAAGGTTGGTTGGACATGCGAGTTCACATGCAAGACAGTGTATGCACCTATCTGTGAGTTCTTTGAACTCATCATCTGTAGGTATAGCAGTAATGCCTCTTTCCTTTCGTATTACTGACATCTCCAAAACGAGACGCGGTGCAAGTTCACCGACCTTATCGTAGTCAAGAAGAAGAACTCCTGGTTCCTTTTCACTAACAAGGTCCTTCAGGATATCATCCACACTATCACCTGAGCGTTCCGAAAGACCATACATGATCTTCTCATTAGTTGCGATCACAGGGATCGAGAGTTTCCGTGCCTCTTTTAGAATATCAGCCCTGACACACTGTTCATCCACAACAATTATGTCCGGAATACCTGAGCGTATGAATTTCAGTTCTTTTGCCAGAGGACCTACAATCTTTGCTTTTTGTTCTCTGCCAGAACCTACTTTGTAGCGGGTTATGTCATGTGCAGTACAGCACAGTCCGGCAAGTTCGATCTTATCAGTAAGATCATGCTCATCCATGTAATCTATTATATGAGTTACAGCTGCAACATTATGCCCTATACAGAGCAAGACCGGTTTTGTAGAATCAATACATCCCATACCGACTTCGATAAAGGGTGCTTCTTGATCGGATTTTGGCATCTCGAGACACGATATTTGTGCAACATCGGATATCTCCATACCTACAAGGTCAAGCATACCGCCGTGCATTGCTTTTGACTCAAAGTCGATTGCTGCGCCTTCCTGACCCATGTGAATAGTTGCCAGAAGTTGTGTCAGTTGTTCTTCCACATACGCAATTGCAATATCAAGTTCGCCTATTGTTTTTGGTTGGTAACCCAATACAGTTTGTATAATTGGTGTTTTAAGGTTTGAAGGGCCAACATCGATCGGATGATCCGGTCCATGTGTTTCGAGCAAATGATGAAGCAAGTGGCGACCGTGCGCTGAATGAGCAGCCGCTCCGGTAATCACGCGAAGTAAGAATTCACGCGCCTGATGTGCTTCCATATCAATACCGCAAGCTCCTTCCTTATTACCTGTCAGGTCACATGTGCCAAAAGTACAGTAACAACATTGGTCACACATTGGAGTGTAAACTGGCTCATAGCGGTTGAGTAATTTATGATCCCATTCCCTTAGACCAATGATACCTGGCGCTGGGGTTGGACCCATTTCGCCTTCTTCTTCCATTTTTTTCTCGATTGCGCCAACAATGCTGCCAATCGTAATTTGAACGTTTTCCAGTTCTTCAATTGAAAAACTGCCTGTGCTGATTTCGCTCATATGTTTTTGGTCCTCCTAATTTAACGTTAGTTGGTTTGTCAAACATCTTAATAAAGATGCATTTGGTTTAATAAAAATACGATAATTTGAATTGTCAAGATGGTTTTTTCCTATATGTGCCAAGTATAGATAAACGTTTTCCAATCTGTCATGATTATCATAGATAAATCTTTTATGTGTTTACATTGTTACATTATTTCCTATCATAAACCACTTGAATAATCATTACTGTCGATTCTTAGAAACTATTTTATCTTATGCACGTTGTTGAGTATTTCGGAGGATATTTTGACCAACGAATGCTGGATATGCGGCAAGCAAGAAGCAATGCCATATAAGTGCAGATATTGTGGAAAAACATATTGCTCAGACCACAGGCTTCCTGAACAGCATGGCTGTACAAGTTTCAATGAAACAGTACAACGCGGGTTTTCCGACACACAAGGAAGAAACTACTCGCAGAATGCAGACACAGAAAAGTTGATCAAAAATATGCTAAAAAATACTGCAAAACATGCAGCAAAGAGTGCTGCGATCGGAACGTTTGACCGGATCAAACGCTCAATGTTTACAAGTCCTTCGATGGCAATAATATATGTATGCGTTGTTTCATTTTTTCTGGAATTACTTATAAGCGGCTATGTTGGATTTTTCCAATTATCTCCTTCATTACTTCTGGCACGACCATGGACAATTATAACCCACATATTCCTGCACGCCAATTTAACTCACCTGTTCTTTAACATGCTTGTGCTGTTCTTCTTTGGACGTGAACTTGAAAGACGTGTCGGAAATCGCGTGTTTTGGAATGTGTTCTTTACATCCGGCATCGTTGCTGCGATAGGATACACATTAACAGGCACAGGTCCAATGATAGGTGCAAGTGGTGCAATATATGGCGTATTCGCATGTATGGCAGTTCTGGCACCTGAGATGAGAGTATATGTATACTTCATACCCATGCGCATAAAATATGCACTTGTACTGTTTGGGCTCATGGATTTCTTGCTCATAGGCTCACCTGACATGATAGCCCACACTGCTCATCTGAGTGGTCTTTTTGTAGGGGTATTGATGGGTATGAGGATCAAGAAAGCATCTCGATCACGCCGTTTTGATAGAGCGCATGACTACTATTCTCAAAGGTGATATACCTGAATGAATCTACCGACCATCTAACTGGATACTTTCCCACTCCATGTGAGGGCGAAGAGATCCCTATTCATTTTATTGATTTTGAAGAGAAAATTGCAGGCTGGTCGCCGGAACTGAAAAGAACTCTTTACATGGATGATATTGCAGATACGGAAGAGTTGAAACGAGTGCGGGATGTGATACTCCTTAAGGTGTATAACTGGCTGGGAGATGGAGAAAGTATTATTGAACTGTCAGATCCAGAACGTATACAGTTTGAGGATGTGATGGACGAACTTGTAAAAAGTTGCGGAGAGATTCGCTATACCAGAAAAAAGATCAATGGAAAAATGGTCAATGTATTCAGGCTTGAGAAGAGTGCTCATGCGCGAAGGGATGTGAAAGAAAGGTTACTTGCAGACCTGCTTTAATTTCAAGTGCTTGTCCATCAGATTCTTCGGTTTTGTGCCAATTTAGCAAAAGTTATATGTCTATATGAAATTTATACAGCATTCATAATTATAATCATTATAAAATATAGTAGGTACCATTTATGCCGCCAATGAAAACCGGATTTAATTCAATTGTAAAATATCTCAGTTCCAAAAAGGAGACCGGAAGACGAAGCATCGGTTTGCTTGTCGATGGTCCAAACGTTCTTCGTAAAGAGTTCAATGTCGATCTTGAAAAGATAGGCGATGTGTTGAAAGAGTATGGAAACGTGAAGATAGGGCGCGTTTTCCTGAATCAATATGCATCAGATAAACTGGTAGAAGCCATTGAGAACAATGGACTTGAACCCATTATCTGTTCAAGCGATGTTGATGTAAGACTTGCAGTGGAAGGCATGGAACTCGTATTCAATCCAAATATAGATACTATAGCGCTCGTAACACGCGATGCCGATTTTAAACCTCTTTTGGACAAAGCGAACGAACACGGCAAAGAAACAATAATCTTTGGCGTAGAACCTGGGTTTTCGACTGCTCTCAAAAATTCTGCAAACTATGTGATCCTGTTATCTGATGAACAGATGACATGTGATGAATGTGAAGATGAGGATGCAGAAAGCGATGTTGACGAAAATGTAGATGAAATTGTAGACGAAAATGTTGACGATTCTGCAATCGTTACGGTATAATTTTAGGTCATAGAACATGCTTCCTGCAAAAACGAAAGACTGGATGGTAGCCCCACAGTGGGATACCATGGATAAAGCGATCTATTCTGTTGATCGGTTAAAACTCCTCAATGGTGCCTATTGGTTCTGGCTAATGTCAGATTACGATAAAGAGAATCCCCGCATGCTTCAGGTACTTATCAGCCGGGGGGCGATCGATTATACGCTAAACAGCAAGCGTTTTTCTGATGAACATATCGATGATGATACTTTTTCCTGCTACTGTGGAGTATGGCAGTACAGGGACGGGGAAGTATCAGACCTTATACATGAACTCTGCACCTGCACTGTAAAAGATGGGGACTTCAATTGCAAGACCGATTCGGGATATCAGATATCAATTAAAAAGTCATTTCCTTATTATGATATGGAAATACGGGACAAGAACAATGTTGTCACCAAATTCAGTTCAACATCCACAGAGTTCAAAGATGGATACGTACAAAACCCGCTGGTGAAATATCCTTCACTTATGGCATTCAGTGAGAATTTCGATGCTTACGCCCGCAACAGTCGTGGATTCCAGTATTTCATTGCCAGTAAGATGAGTGACCTGTTTGGGACTTGCAAAGGAATGCTATTTGACAGGGATTTTTATGGAAGTTTCTGGCTGGAAAGAGCACTTGGTTTTGGCTCAACACTGCCATGGAAGATTGTGATGTTGAATTTCAATGACAGGTCACGCATGTGGTTCCGCTATTTCCCATCAAAGATATTGAACTACGGTACGCCGCTGGAATTCATTTTCGATGACATGGTTACTAAAAAGCGATATCATTTTCAGGAAATGACCTTAAACTATTCTGGCAATGGCGAATGTACCAAAATGAAATTCTCTTCTTCGACTGATACCATACATGTGACCGGTAAAGGTAAAGAGGGCGAAAAAATAAGCATCACAGCCAAAATATTAGGAAGGCACCTGTACCAATACGATGTATTAAAGATGAAATTCAATTATTACCAGTTAGTGCTGGATATTGAAAATGTTTCTGCAGAAGTTAATGGTGTTGATCTGATGCAGGGAAAAGAGCCTACTCTCAGTTATGGAGAGGATGCTCATTTCAGTTTATGAGCATAAAATAAGGTATATTTTTATCTGATGAAATGTCAGTGCATATTTAAAATACCTAAAACCCCATGCAGCAACCCCGCCGTAGGCGGCATGTTCCATGCCTACCATACGTTCGCATTCATAAAATACGTAGTTTCTATGTAGAACCCAAGTTTGACAGATTCCATTAATTTTTAATGAAAATGTCTTCTATTTTGTCAGAAAAAACCATTTAACAGTTTAAAAAAATCGTATTTGTATAACTTTAGTAGGATGGCTGCGTAAATGTGAATATTCTATCTGAAATTAAAAACAATGCAACCGCCGCCAGGCGGCACGTTCCATATATACTAAATTGAATGATCTAAATCGTCAGCAAAAAGTGTACGAGAAAAATCTCCCTTCGGTCGATTTAACTCGAACTATATAATTCCATAAATTATATACTACAAGAAAATCTTCGCTGCTGCTCAGATTTACTTGGACTACATAATCTTATAGATTATATACAACGAGAAAATCCTCGCTATGCTCG
>JAUSPM010000134.1 GCA_030655675.1 Methanosarcinaceae archaeon
TCGAATTTTCAATTGCTTCCAGTGCATTTAAACGTTTTTAATAGTATATGTTTTATAAACATATAGTTCGAGTAAATCCGAGCATAGCGAGGATTTTCTCGTACACTGTTTGCTAACGATTTCGATTATTCAATTTAGTATGTATGGAACGTGCCGCCTGACGGCGGTTGAATTATTTTTAGTTTCAGATAGAATAATCCCATTTACGCAGCCATCATACTACATCTATACAAATACACTTATTTTACAGCAGCAATAATGCCGGTATTGTGATACATGGCTAATGGTATGGAGAGATTGATGAATGAGCCTATTATTCCGAAGATCACGGCAAGCACCAAAATGACTGCGCTGAACCATAGCATTCCTGCAATTAACAATCCTACATTGAAGGTTTCCGGTGATTGCAGAACCGGTAGGATGATTGGCAACATGGCGACAATAAACAACAAAAGGGATGTCAGTCCCAATATGAAACGGATTATGAAAAGGTTAAATCCCATCCCAAGATATTTTCCGGAATATGCCCAGAATTTCACTTGATTTGATACAAGCGATTCAACAAAAACAAATTCCATGATATTGGAAATATAGGACAATATCAGGATAAATCCTAAAAAAGCAACTACTCCGATCAGGATATATGTCTCATACTGCTGGATGAACTGGCCGACCTGATCGAACATTTCTTCGATCTGCACCCCTATCGATTTTTCGTTGAAATCATTTCCGTTAAACTGCTGACTGCTTCCGCTGCTGTTGCCCCCTCCTCCTCCGCCAGAACCGCCCAGTAGAATGACAATTATTCCAAGTTTTACCCATTTCCAGAAATCGAAAGGCTGAATCAAAGCCTTTTTGGTTTTTTCAAATGCACTTCCCAATGCATCGATACTATACGCACCCATGATTGTTGGTATGTTGTCATTGCAAATATGTTTTTTGGAACTAAGAACATAAATTCTTTTATATTATTGTAAATATGTGCATACCTCTCACATCGGTGGCGCGTCCATATTCAAGATAGTGTGATGGAGAGGACGGAATTTAATGCAGGTGATGACATGATAGTTGAGGAAGATAAGTTGCAAAAGAAGCAGAAAATAGATACAAAGGATAAACAAAAAGCACATGATAAGCAGGAGCGTATACCAAAAAAGAAGAGCAATATCCGCAAGAGTATTTTCATGCTGGTAATTATGTTTGGTGTACTGCTTGTGGGTTTTATAATGTTTACATCTGGTTATGGCGTTATTCATGATATTTCGTCGCTTTTTAATCAAAAAACCATTACGAATTCAATCGGAATGAAGCTCGTGCCAATACCTGCCGGCGAGTTTAAGATGGGGGCGCTATCAGATGAGAGCTGGTATGGTTCAGGACCGGCACATACTGTGAATATTGAAAAACCGTACTATTTGGGTAAGTATGAGGTCACACAGAAGCAGTGGGTTAAAGTGATGGGTGATAATCCATCTGATTTCGAGGGTGATAATTTGCCTGTTATGAGCGTTTCATGGAATGATGCGCAGGAATTCATCAAGAAGCTAAATACAAAGGAGGGCACGAACAAGTATCGCTTACCGTCAGAGGCTGAATGGGAATACGCGGCGCGTGCCGGGACCACTACACGATATTCCTTTGGTGATAGTGAATCAGATCTTGGTGATTATGCTTGGTATTCTGAGAAGTATGGCATTGAGGCTCATCCTGTCGGTAAGAAAAAACCCAATCCTTGGGGCTTGTATGATATGCAGGGTAATGTCTGGGAATGGGTTCAGGACGAATGGCATGATAACTATTATGGTGCTCCTTCTGATGGAAGTGTTTGGGGTGGTGGAGTTAGATCCACTGTGATCATTCGCGGCGGTAGCTGTACCAGTGATGGCCAAACTTGTCAGTTGTCGGTTCGCAGCGAAAGTTACCCTGTCCACAGTTCCCCATACCTCGGTTTCCGTCTTCTTAAGGAGATGTAGTCACTTTCAAGTTCATCACATTGCACTTATGTGTTGACAGACAAAAAAAAGTATATTTGCGGCTGAAACTCCCACAAACCTTTTATACTTACTGACCAGTACGTTACTGTATGGTAAGATTCTTCAACCGCGAACACGACCTGTCAATATTGGAAGACATATATGCATCTCCTTCCTCATCACTGATTGTACTCTATGGTCGGCGCCGTGTTGGGAAAACCGAACTCAGCAAGGAGTTTATTAAAAACAAGAAAAGCATTTATCTCTTTATCGAAACAAAACCGGAAAAATTCCTTTTGGAAGATCTGGAAAATTCACTGGAAAAAGTAATTGGTGTAAAGCCAAGATTGGATGATTGGGATGATTTTTTCAACCAAATATTCAAGATCCCTGAAAAGATTGTAATTGTCTTTGATGAGTTCCAGAACTTCACAAAAGTTAATCCTGATTTTTTTTCTAAATTCCAGAAATACTGGGATGTACACCATCGGGAAACAAAGCACATGTTCATAGTTATTGGTTCATATGTGGGTATGATGAAAAAGATATTTCAGGGTAGCAAAGAGCCGATGTTTGGTCGTGCAACACTGCTTTTCAATCTTAAACCTTTTACTTTTGCAGACAGTTTTAAGTTCCTGAACGGATTTTTGGACATCAGTGTCGAAGAGGCAATGAAGACATATTTCATGCTTGGGGGTGTGCCCAAGTATTTGCTCCTCGCAGGAGAGTTTGGCGCACCTGATGCAATGGATACTTTTAAAAAACTCTTCCCCCATACCCGTATGTTGATGGAAGAGGCCAGGAATATTCTTGTTCTTGAATTTGGCTCCGAGCATAAAGGCTATTTTTCCATCCTTGAAGCAATCTCATCAGGTCGGGCAATCCCATCAGAGATTGCAGACTATACAGGTATTGCGGCAAATACTGTTTCAAAGTACCTGCATGAACTGCTATATGATTATGAGATGATTAAAAAAGAAGAGCCGATAATAAATGCAAGAGCAAGAAGCAGCCGGTATTTCTTAAACGACAATTTCTTCAACTTCTGGTTCAGGTTCATCTATAAGAACTATGGTACATTTGAGATCGATCCGCAAATGGGAGAGGAACTTGTTAAAAAGGACATAAACGCATATTTCGGACTTGCTTTTGAAGGGGTGGCAAAGGAGTTATTGATATATCTCAACAAAAAAGATGCCCTACCATTCAGGTTTTTGAACATTGGCAGATGGTGGGATAAAAATACAGAGATCGATCTTATTGCCTTTGATGACAAGAACCGCAATGCAATTTTTTGCGAAGTGAAATGGAAACATTTGACCCGGCAGGAAGCAGAGCATATCGTCAATGGGTTAAAGGAAAAAGCAGAAAAAGTAAAAGGCAACTGGAATGAGCATTATTGTTTGATTGCAAAAAAGATAGAGGGGAAAGATCAACTTGACTTTTTGGCTTTTGATATTGAGGATATTGGGTTGGAATTGTGACAAACGATTTATCCTCATGCCCATCTAAACAAATGCCTGCTATCTAATGGCTTGCCCAAACTATTTGTAGATATTGTCATGATGGTCATAATCTTCCAGCGTAACGCTTTTTGATCCTTCATCAACAGAAAATAATAGCACGAAATGTTTATCCACATGTACCCTTTTCCAATCATTCAAGGGTGTACGAAGATTCTTATATCTGTGGGGATCGGTCAGGATTTCATCGACTTTCTTAAAAACAATCTCTAACTGCACCCTGTTCTTTTTAGCCAGTTTCTTAAGGGTCTTTTCAAGACCAGGCTTAATCTTTAATGTGTACATTAGATCAAAGACCCAATCGTTTCTTTAAACCTTCAACATTACCAACATCGACAGGATCCTGCCGCATTATTTTTTTGACCTTATCCACATATTCGGGTCTGAGTTCAGGTTCGAGTATTTCCTCTTCATATTGTATTGCCATAAGCTCAATAGCAGAGCTTTTGTTCGCCAGCCCATGTTTTGCCTTGAGGATATTCAAGATCCTGTTTGTATGCTCATCAATATTTATGAAAGCTTGAACCATATATAACACCTTAACATCATATTAACATCATGTTAATAAGTATTTTTGGTTGCTGAGGCTCATGTTATGCTAACATACACAAATGCACTTCATTTGATTTGAACATAAATTCTTTTATATTATTGTAAATATGTATGCTTATCATCGGTGGCTAAAAATGGCAGATATCGAACCTTAACTCTGCTTTTTAGGGAATATCTTGAGTCCAAGTTTCTCATCCATCTCCCGTACCTTCTTTGGCACCTCGGTAATCAACCCTCCCTCCTTCAAATCAATATGATAAACCCTGCTATAC
>JAUSPM010000202.1 GCA_030655675.1 Methanosarcinaceae archaeon
TCAAACTGATTCAATATTTAATTTTTACATTTTTTGCACTCGTGATTTCAAACAATATTTTGTCATTCTCAAAATACGCAAGACCTTCAAACCTTGACCCACGATCAAATGGGAGTTCAACTGTCTTTTCTTTGAGAAGCGGAGGATTAAAATTATACATCTCTGCTTTATATTAATCAAATGGAAAATAAAAAGATTCGCCTATAATCAAAATTGGATTTTCAAAAACAAAATTTCCATTATCATCGATAGGTATACTTTCAATTACTGGCATCTCTGATTGAATATATTCAAAATTTAAATTCTGAATATTTTGATCTGTACAATTAATAATCATTTTTGGTATTATTTGAGTTTTTGGGAAATAAATATACCAAAAATCCCCACTTAATGAATAATCCACATTAATTTTTTCAATGGTTGCATCTGCAAATATTAAAGATATAATTTCAAGTTCAAATGATCCAGTGGATGTTTGTGGACTGCCAATAACATAAAGAAATAAAGAATTGTCACTGGTATAAATAACATAATTATATGGCGAGGTAATTTATAAAAATGATAGCATGATTTCTTCATTATATATATTAATGGGACCGGTTGGTTTTTCAAAAACAATATAATCAACCCATTCCCCTAACTTAAATGAAAAGGGGGCTATAGCAGATACATTATCAGATATACTATAGCTTAGTTTGAATTTAGTAATTAAATGTTCACTGATGTTAACATCAGCATAAGGAAGTCCTTTTCTAGAATAGAACAAATAATCAAAATTGACATTTTCATCATTAAAATCTTGTATCGTACCACTTATAATAGTCTGATTTTGTAGAACATAAAAACCGGTGACTTCATCAATTAAAGACGAGTTATTATATTCAAAAAAAGGTGCATCTCCTTTATTATAAGTAATCGCCGTAGCATTTACGATTGATATTAACAAAATTGCAAAAATAATTGTTTTAAGAAGTATTTTATGATTCATCATTTTACCACTTCAAAATCCTTGTATTGAATTAAAAATCAATGTATTAATTGTTTCCTAATTTTATAAAGGATAATTAATTGCAACCGCCCACACAACAACAAATATTTATCACCTCACACCTTTTCTATAAAAGATACCATGACCTTCAGAAACTTCATTGACCAACTAAGATCTACAGGCAAACTTATCGAAATCACACATCCCGTATCCCCAAAATTCTAAGCGCCCAGAATAGCGAAAGAAAAAGGCGCACCTATCCTGTTCCATGACGTTGACGGAAAAAAGGCGATCAGATCGTGCAGGAAGTATTTATCCGAAAACTTATGTCTTGCTCAAAACAAAATCCCTGACCTTTTCACTCAGCCTGAAACCGCAGGCATTTAATTCATCCAGCGATTCTCGCAGGTCTATTTTACCATCCTTACCTGCCTTTAGCAAAATACCAACCGTTCCTGTGATATCTATATTCATATTTGTGGCTGCTTTTCTTCCATCACCATCATCAATGATAAGCAGACAATCTTTTTCTTTTGCGAGTATAATCGCTTCAGATTCCCCTGCATCGAGATACATTGATAATGATTCAACAGCAAGCGCATTTCCTACATTTTCCACAATAATCCAGTCAGCCTTTGCGACTTCCTCTGCCCCGTAGAGAATACCGCCGTTTACTACGACCTCTTCATAAACTGCTTTTGGTATGTAGATCTGCCCAAAATATTCGCGTAAAAGTTCAATCTTTCCAATCTTTGACAGGGCAATCAGTGGGGTCGAATTGGATACTGTTGTCATATTATCCAATAATCCTTTCAAGTGTGTCCAAGTCATCTTCAACATCTTCGATTGTGTAGTTAATTGGAACACCACTACTGTCCAGAATCGTAAGCATCTCCCATTTGTTTCGTGCACCAGCCAGTTCAGCAGCCTTGCCAAGAGATAGTTTGCCTTCCCTATACAATTCAATGGCAAGTGTCCTCTTTATAAAACCAGGCATATCGCTTTCGCTAACCTTGACTGATAACGGAAAACTCGATGGAAAACTAACTGTTGTCTTTACTTCGCTCATTTATATCAAGTAACATTTTGTATCTGATAATACTTTAACGTTTTCTTAAGATGATTTTACGACAGTATTGGTGGACAGTTTCATACAATTTTGTGTTTCACTCGCACTGCAGGGGTGCATGGAAGTGAGCAAGGAACGAGTGAACGGACGTGTAACGATGCATCAACCATTATGTAGTCTGCTATGCGAGAAGTGAGGAAAGGAGTGAGGCACGAACGTATGACCAAGCCTCGCAGCATTACAGGCGGTCTATCCCCACACACCATTTTGTACCGATGCGGTCTTAAACAACAATCCTTAAATATTCCCACCACTGTTAAATTTTTATGCAATCCACCAAAACCATCATCATAACCACCGCAATCCTCACCCTCATGATCCTCGGAGCAGGATGCACCGACACAGGCGGCGCAAACCCAGAGATCACCACATACACGCCACCACCACAAGAGGTTCCTGTTGTGGAGGATACGACGGCTGCTGAACCTATTTCCGAGCCTACGGCAAAACCATTGATCAAAATTTAGAAAACGTGGGAATCACTTGATTATGGGATAGTGTCACCACAACCATTTTTAACAAAAACCACACACACAACAAATATTTATCACCCCACAACTTATATATAATTTGACACCACGAGTTTAAAATCTAATAATCCATTGCTTATCTAAACAAACTTAATATCTTGATGTGATTGAAATGCAGACTAAATCGATAACAGTTGATTTACCCTATGATACATACCTTAAAATTGGAGCCATTGCGAGTGAAAACTTTGAAAGCGCAAAAGAGTATATCAAAAAGGTGGTTTCAAATTCGATCCGCGAAGAACTTGAATTAAAGGATATCAAAAAACAAGTGGCATCAAGATATGCTGCGGATGAAATTAGTTATGGATCTCTTAAAAACTTACTTGGGAATGAAGAAGCAGAGCGACTAAGAATATACAAAGAAACAATCTTA
Source organism: Methanosarcinaceae archaeon (assembly GCA_030655675.1). Taxonomy (GTDB): domain Archaea; phylum Halobacteriota; class Methanosarcinia; order Methanosarcinales; family Methanosarcinaceae; genus Methanovorans. The sequence goes on from JAUSPM010000202.1 coordinate 3,024, forward strand.
GAATCGATCACTGAAGCAGATATTATTGCCAAGAGGCTAACGAGTGATTAAAATACTTGCCGATACCAGTGCATTGGTATCCCTTGAAATCAAACATTTCGTAGGTTTGGCATCAAAATACATTCAATTCTCAATTTCAGATGGAGTCCTGAAAGAATTACAAGACATTGCTCAATTCAATGACGTTCATGCCAAATCTGCAAGAGACGTTTTGGAACTCGTTGAAAAGAACATCATTGCAGTTCGACCAATGCCGGCCAGAGAAGAACATAGTCAAAACATCGACCTCGGTGAAGCCGAAATTCTGACATTGTCTGAATCCGGTGAATACGAGTACATAATTACAGATGATGTAAAAGCCCTCCCATACATCAAATCCGTAGCGAATGTTAAGGTGTTCACATCTGTTTTTATAATCCGTCTTCTGTATGATATAAATGTAGTATCAAAAGAAGAAGCCTTGAACTCAATAAAGGAAATCTCTGCATCCAGAGATTGGTATGGTGGAATGCTTGAAACCATCGCAAATCGATTTTTTGATCATTAATTTGATTTGTTGCTAAAAAGGCGCACGTTTCCATGACGTTGATGGAAAAAAGCGATCTCCATCTCGCAAGGCCATAACAAGAAACAACAATCCTTAAATATTCTCACCACAGTTCAATTTTCATGCAATCCACCAAAACCATCATCATAACCGCCATAATTCTTATCCTCACAATCCTCGGAGCAGGATGCACCGACACAGGCGGCGCAAACCCAGAAACCATGAAATACACGGCACCACAGGAAGAGGTTGCTGTTGTTGAGGAAACGGTGGCGTCTGAACCTACACCCGAGCCAACAGAAACACCTTGGTATTTGGATGGATATGAGTTTGGAGAAGCAGATGTTGGCACATATTCAAATATGTTTGGCGAAGATATTTATGCAGTTAAAGGTGCATCTTTAAGTGGTATTGATTATGATTTATTTGATACACAAATTAAAGGTATGCATATTCTTAATCATCAAGAATTTAACCCTTCAAACTTCAAACTCTACAACGAACTCTCGCCCGACCAGTACAGCGCCTCAGTCGACGAGTACGGCAGTATGCGCCACATCACAATGGAGACGATTGACCTCGACCAAGACGGCGCCATGGACAAAGTAGCCGTGAAATACGTGGGGTCTGATGGGGTTTTGGAGTTTGAAACTGAGTATAAAAATAAATACGCTCAAGTTATAGATTATCTTGCAACACAATTTGATTGGTAAATAGTCCCCCTACAATCCCTATTCTCTAATATCCAATTGACTAATAATACAACAAGGATAACAATCTTATGATAAGCAGTTACGTACCATTTCGTCTTTGTGCAAGTATGGGTGCGCGTATGGCAACCGCCCACACAACAACAAATATTTATCACCTCACACCTTTTCTATAAAAGATACCATG
>JAUSPM010000146.1 GCA_030655675.1 Methanosarcinaceae archaeon
CTGCGGTTATGCACCTTAATTTATTGTAATTTGCTATATTAGTTATCATTGTTTGGTTTTTAAATATAATTTGGTGTTTAAAAATATTTTCACTTTATCAATGCCTCTGAATAAATGTCCCTCTCTTCACTGGAACAACTGGATTTTGACATCATCTGCCACCATAATTTATTAATAAGAATACCTCTTTTAGCCAGTTGCTACGATTTTAAAAAATCGTAATACTAACACGATAAATACCTACATCAACGTAAAAAAGGTGTTCTAAAAATGCACATCCCTGATGGTTTGATACCTTTCCCTCAGTATCTCATCTATTGGATACTGGTACTACCGCTCATATATCGTTCATTCAAATGGGCGCAGAATGACATGGATGAGATGAAAGTTCCCATGTTCTCAATACTGGCTGCCGGTATCTTTGCAATACAGGCAGTGAATCTGCCTCTTGGTGTGGGTGCCAGCGGACACATGGTTGGCGCTGTTCTGGTTTCCATTATATTCGCAAGTCCTTATGCAGGATTGCTTCTCTTGACACTAGTATTGTTTGTACAGGCTTTTGTGTTCGTAGACGGCGGAGTTGTCGCACTTGGTGCAAACATCTTCAATATGGGAGTAGTCAGCAGCTGGGTAGGATATTATTCATACACAGCAGTCAAGGGGCGGCTCGGAATTGTCAAAGCATCATTTGTTGGGGCATGGCTTGGATTATTTGTATCTGCGCTTGTCACGACCGTTGAGATATTCTTTGCAGGCGCATTTCCGCTAATGGAAGCACTTGTTGTCATGGGCATTTTTCACGCTATTATTGGTGTGATCGGTGAAGGATTGATCACTGCTGTTGTAGTACAGTCTATAATGTTTTCAAGGTCTGACCTTATAAAAAAGGCAGATGAAAAAGATAGGATTAGAGGCATCAGCAACAAGACCACTATTGCAGCAATAATATTGGTGCTGATGGTTGCAATTGCCGCTCCTTTTGTGGCTTCAAGTGACCCTGATGGGCTTGAACAGACAATGATAAAGTTGATGGGTGGCGGGGACGCAGCACTGGTTGAAGAAATTCTTGCAGAGAATACCGATGTAACATATAATACACCGATCGCAGATTATTCGATCGAAGGTCTTGGAACGTTCGGGGAAGTGGCAGCGATTGCCGGTGGTACATTACTCTTGCTCGCAATCGGATTGTTGGTTGCACGGATGTCGAAAAAGAAACGACCGACATTAGAAAATGTGGCAATGGTAGATATAAAACCGGATGCAAGATCAAAAGATACTGAAAACACGTTGTTTTCCAGCAGATCAGAAAATGAGATATTACAGAGTGCAACTAATTTTAACATTATAGTCGAAGCGAAAGACCTGACACACACATACGCAAGCGGGGGAACGAATGCCCTGAAAGGTGCTAATTTCAAGGTATGTCGGGGTGAGCGTGTTGCACTTCTTGGTGCGAACGGTGCAGGGAAATCCACTCTTTTCAAACACCTTAATGGGATACTTAAACCGACATCTGGAGAGATTCTGGTAAAGGGGGTGCCGATAACAAAAAAGAATATCATGGATGTTCGGCAGACCATTGGTATCGTTTTTCAGAATTCAGATGATCAGATATTCGCAGCCACAGTTGAACAGGATGTGGCATTTGGACCCATGAATATGGGGCTGCCTGAAAATGAAGTCAAGGCAAGGGTAAAAGATGCACTCAAACTTGTGGAGATGTCGGGTTTTGAGGACCGTGCACCTCATCATTTGAGCGGGGGACAGAAAAAACGGATCGCTATTGCAGGTGTCCTTGCTATGAAGCCGGAAGTGATCGTGCTCGATGAGCCAACAGCCGGACTTGATCCGTCAAGTGCGAGCAAGATAATGCATCTTATAAGTAAGATGAACCGCAGTTTTGGAATGACGGTGATCCTGTCAACACATGATGTGGATATCGTACCGATGTTCGCAGAACGTGTGTATGTTATGCATGATGGGATGATCGAAGCTGAGGGTACTCCGAAAGAGATATTCAAAAACCCTGCATTGATAAAGAAAGCGCATCTGCGCCTTCCTCGTATCGCAAGGCTTCTGGAATTGTTAAAAGAGGAAGGTATCGATGTCGAGATCGCTATCACTCCTGACGATGCAAAAGATGAACTGATGCGGGTGATTGCCCGGGCAAAACGATCCTGATTATCAAGATTATGTAAGTGAGGCCTATGAAGATAACACTGACTGATATTGAACGGGAATCATATAAGGACAGCCCCATCCACAGGCTGGATGGGCGTATCAAAATCCTTATCATGCTTTCTGTTATCCTTTATGCCGTTAATTTGCCACGGATACATGAACTCAATCTTATTCGTTTGTCAATGATTGAAGCATACTTGATCGCACTGATAATCATTGCAAATTTAAATCCTGTTTATACCTTTTTCAGATTCATAGCGATCCTGCCGTTTGGACTTGGTATCGCAGTGCTTCAGCCGTTTATCAGGCAGCCGTTCGTTGAATCGTTTACGCTATATCCCGTGTCGCTTCCTTTTGGATTGACCATGACCTTTGAGGGATTGGAATTTGGAGCTGTGCTCCTTGCAAAGTTTACGGTCTGTGCCACATCTATTATTTTACTTTCTTCGACTACACAGATGAAAGATATGGTGGTGTCTGCAAGGCGTCTTGGTGTCCCGAAAGAGTTCACCTTGCTTTTGACAATGATGGTCAGGTATCTGTTCGTTTTCTGGAATGTATTAAAGCGGATACAGGTCGCACAAAAGACACGTTTGTTCAATATATGGAATAAAAAAGTTACTCGAAAATGGACACTTGAGCAGATCGGGCATTCCATAAGTTCGCTGTTCATTCGTTCGTATGAGCAGGGAGAACGTACCTACATCAGTATGCTCTGCCGTGGGTATGGCGGGAATCAGCAGATTTTTATGGATAAGAAGGCGCTTGGAAAGATGGATTATATGTTTTTTGGACTGACTTTTGGGGCAATCGTTTGTATTCACTTTTTTGTTTGAACTGTGCACTGTTCCATTTCGGACAATATTGAATTGTACACAGTTCAAACCATCTCGGAATACATTGATATATACCGGATATTTCACAGAAGTTAACTTTCACTTATATCCTTTTCAAGACTTTCCAATCTATCCTTGATCACATCAATTTCACAATCGCATTTCAAAAGTGCACGATTGTATATCTCACGGGCTTTTTCATAGTCATTCGGCACACCATGCTTAAAAGCATACATGTCCCCCCAGCCGATATATCCCCATACATCATATGGGAATCTCTCGGTCAGTTCTTTGAAAAGCCTGTCAGCAGTTGTGATATCCCCAAGTGATGCATATGATTCGGCTTCAGCTCTTAGCATATTGTGGATAATTGATGCATCGGAATCAGGGAAGGTCTGACACAGATCATGGCAAAATTGTATTCTTTTTGTGAAATAAGTATTGTTTCCATTACCTGCATTGTGAAGTTCCATTTCAAAATCCTGGCACCAGTTATTGATGCATTCTGTCATAGGAATGAAATCATCAGCGTCCTCGACAGATGTAATATCTGAAGGTACTATGTCCTTGATCATTTTCCATGTATTGTCCCATTTTTCCATGGCTTCATCAACACATTTTCTTTCAAGGCATTCGTAGCCTTCCTGCATCATGTCGTCAATCATTTCCGCACTATAATGATCCGGCATAATCCTGCTCCATAGTTCAGTTGTTGCATGCCATACGAAATCTTCATCCAGTGGATTTTCTGCAACTATATCACTGTAGTAATGATCTTCAGCCAATTCGCTCGCACAAACATATTCCACAACCTGTTTTTTGAATTGGTCTGTGTCAAAATTGATGTTCATGGAATTTAATTTCGCGATTATGTCACTGGTACTCATTTGTTTCAATTTCTCGCGCGTCCACAATTTGTCCAGAATGGCATTAATGTCCAACCCTTCGTTGAGAAAACTTTTTGTTAATGCTTCAAATTCAGCAGCATGTTTCGCTATTAACTTGCCAAGGTCCGCCGAATATGGTATATTTGTAAGAGTTTCCTCTAATGCCGGATCCTGTGTATTTGCAGTTGTGGGATTATTTTGTGCCCTATTTGTATTCAAACAACAACGTTTGTATTTTAGTCCTGAGCCGCACGGGCACGAATCGTTTCTGCCTGGTTTAGATGTCATATTGATTCACCATTTCTATTTTTTATGTTTGCAAGGATATAATTGCTTATATGTATTTGTATAGATGTTGTAAGATATCTGTGCAAATGAGATTGTCCTATCTTAATCCAAAACCAATACAACCGCCGCAGGCGGCGCATTCCCACAATACAAAAATAGGATGATCATTCATATCAGTCGGATTGATCGTAATATATAATTTGAAATCGGTATAA
>JAUSPM010000150.1 GCA_030655675.1 Methanosarcinaceae archaeon
TAAAGAGTGATGCCCACTCTGTTATTGTGGAATTCACTCCACTTGAATATAAAAATGCGAGATATGCTGCTCCAAAGATTGTGAAAATTAATGAGACGTATGTGCTGATTTTTTTATCGCCTACGATTACGTATATAATGAAATACACAAGCGGTACTGAAATGAATGCAAATGGTACAGATGCCAGGTTGTACATAATCAAGTCGAGTTCGTAGTTGTGCATGTATGCTGCGATCATACGAATGGTGGTGGGGAGATATGTAAGCCCTACCAGTGCCCAGAATATTACCAGTGCCCAGAGGGCAGGTTTACTTTTCCCGTTGTGTTCCGGCTCACTGCGTGCCAGAACCCATGAAAATGCAAAAGATGATACTGTTATTGCAAAACAGATGGTGATGTTCAATAGAAATCCTGGTGCCATCATATTTATGTAGTCTCCTTAGCGTTACCGGAAAATAGATCATTTTTATATAATGTGTGATATGTTTCTTTATAGTACAAAAGTTTATTCGTTTGACGTTTGAGATTCCCAACCCTTAATATACAACTTATATGCTTAAAGAAGAATATACACTTTTACGTTGAAACAGTTATATATTCTAATAATTGGAATATCGTATTATGAATGCAAACAACAAACGATTCATGAGAACGGACACTCGCGCGCAGGTGGGTATCGGTACTCTCATCATTTTCATTGCGATGGTACTTGTTGCTGCAACTGCCGCATCTGTTTTGATTCAGACATCCGGTGTCCTTCAGCAAAAAGCACAATCAACAGGAAGGGCGGCAATTCAAGATGTTAGTTCTAACATTGAGGTCATGCAGATAATTGGTTCAAGAAGCGATACAAGTTCGAATGATTTTGACTATGTGAATATCACTATGAAAGTGATGGCTGGTGCAGGTACAATTGATGTGGGTAGTTTTGTTTTGGCATTACAAAACCAATCGAAACGTATTGATACCATTAAGTATGTAAATGACACGAACTCCGTAAGTCTTACATCTACTCAATTCTATGTTGTCGTCTGGAGAGATGAAGACAATTCATTTAATGCATCTTTAGATACAATTACATCGATCAATTCCGGTGATATTATTAATATTGTACTCAAACCGGGGGTAAATTTAAATTTACCTGCAAGAGAGCCTTTTAGAATTGAAATTATGCCCGAGTATGGTTCCACTGTCATAAAAGAATTCATCACACCTTCTACATATGGCGTTAAGACGAATGTAGTTTTGTTCCCATAATTTAGATTATCATAAATTAGGTGAATTTATTAATCTACTTTTTTGTTGCATGTGATCAAAAGATTATATCTTCAGAGTTAATCGGGTACAAGCAAGCATTTTAATGTAAAATTGTACAATATCTGTAATTAAATAACATCGTTTGGTGTTTGAGATTCCCAACCACTTGATATATATATTATTATGATAATATACTTTATTATATCCAAATTCAATTGGATGACCTTAAGGAGGATTGTATTATGAAAGCAAACAACAAAATATTCATGACAAAAGATACCCGCGCACAGGTTGGTATCGGTACCCTCATCATCTTCATTGCGATGGTGTTAGTGGCTGCAGTTGCTGCAGCAGTACTTATCCAGACATCCGGTGTTCTTCAGCAAAAAGCAAGTTCAACAGGAGCAGAAACAATTCAAGAAGTTGCATCTAACCTTGATGTCACACAAATTATTGGTGTAAGAGCATTTGCAAATTCAACCACATTTACATCCATCAATATGACAACGAAAGCTATGGCTGGTGCAGGTTCAATTGATGTTAGCCAATTAATTATATCTATACAAAATAAAACAACACGTGTCGATGGTCTAATATATGCGGCCAATAATGGTAGTGTCCCTGATGACGGAACTTTCCAGGTTAAAGAATTAAGGGATGACGATGACTCATTAGAGTCAAATGGTACTACTAGTACAGTGATCAACTCTGGAGATCTTATTAGCATTATAATATCTCCGAATTCAATGGCTTTCCCAACAAGAGAACCTCTTAGAATTGAAATAACACCAGAGTTTGGTTCACCTGTAATTCGGGAATTAACGACTCCTTCGTCATATGGTGTCGATTTAAACATAATTTTGGCATAAGACTTGAACATTTTTACAAGTCAATAGGCGATTTTATTCGCCTATTCTTTTTTTTATTTTTTAATTTAACTTAAATTAAAAGCAGTTTTGCTGAAATAAAAAGCAAAACGTGAAGTATTGCTTATTACATTTCATCATATGGTTTTTCAAATGAGATATACATCAATTGCCGTTATATTCATTATTTTTCTCTTCCTTTACAGCAGTGGCTGTGTAGGTTCAGATCCTGCTGAAGCCATTAACACAACCATAAATGGTCTACTTAACGCTATAAATGAGGGAAATTACGCGGGTGCTCTTACCTTCTATTCAGGCGATGATATGCCGGTTCCTGGTAGTATTGAATTCATGTTTGAAAAGAACGGATTTTTAGAGGATAGCATTAAAACCATAACGATCACAGACCAGCAGATAACAGAAAACATGGCATCGGTTGATGTGATGTGCACTGTTGCAGAATATAATACGATGGGTAAGGCAGTTGATGAATCGCAAAAACCAGTTTATTTCAGACTTCAGGATTCCGAGATTGGGTGGACTGTTACAAAGATATCATTCGTGTCGACTATAGTTTTATCTGAAGATGATCTTGTCGTGATCGAACTTCAAGAAACACCAATAGATTTGCTTACGGAGAATGCTCCACTTATTTTCCTTGCTGCAATATTGATGTTTGGAAGTGGTTTCTACCTGGACAAAAAAGAAAAAGCCGGTAAAACCGGAAAGTCCATTGACTTCACAGGCGCCGTTCCCATACAAAAGGAGTCTATTGCCCAGTATATCAAGTTCGTTCCGTCCCAACAATCATCGGTTGGCAATAAAGCAACCATCGATGTATGGGTGAAGAACTTTACACAGCAGCCATATAAGAATTTTGCAGTAAAAGGTGCTTTTCCAAATACTCTTGAAGTAAAGAATGTGAATCTCTTTTTCGAAACCATTGCGCCCGGTGAGACTGTGAAACAAACATGGACAGTTAAACCAAAAGTTGGGGGATGGATATCCATCACTGAACCTACTGTTGTATTTGAATATGGTGGTGCCAAGTATATGGGCGTACTTGATCCGGTGTGGATCCAGGTTCAATGATTTTGTCGTTGAAAATGATTTTTCGTATTTGTATATCTTTTTTAAAATGACTGCGCAAATGAAATGGTTCGACCTTAAACTAAAAACAATGCGACCGCCGCCAGGCGGCATGTTATACTACTCCGCAAGTATAATTTAGAACTATATCTGACAGCCACAGAGCGCACAGAGTACACAGAGGGATTGTTGCCACGTTCTCTGTGCTCTCTGTGTTCTCTGTGGCAGAAAGTCACAAAAAGTAGATATTGTTTAGTATACATACATGCTAAATTGAATAATCGAAATCGTTAGCAAAAAGTGTACAAGTAAATCTTCGCTGATGCTCAGATTTACTTGGACTACATAATCTTATAGATTATATACTACAAGAAAATTGTAGAATGCGCTAGTAGCAATTGAAAATTCGATGTGTATAT
>JAUSPM010000151.1 GCA_030655675.1 Methanosarcinaceae archaeon
TCACTTCGTTCGCATTAACTTGCACTATATATTAATAAAATATATACAACAAGAAAATCTTCGCTGATGCTCAGATTTACTTGGACTACATAATCTTATAGATTATATACAACGAGAAAATCCTCGCTATGCTCGGATTTAATCGAACTATATGTTTATAAAACATATACTATTAAAAATTGTGGAATGTGCTGGAAGCGATTGAAAATTCGATGTGTATGTAGGGCAACGCCGCGTATGCGCGGTGGTAGAATCGTTTTTATCATGAACTCATTAAACACTCTACGCCAAAACATTATACCAGCTAAACAATATTAAAAAACCAATTATATTATATATTATAATTACTATCAGTAATAATATGCAACTTCCAACGCCCAGTGATCTTAAAGATAAACGGACTGAACTCGGACTTACCCAGAGCGGACTGGCAAAACGTGCAGGAGTCAGTCAGCCTTTGATCGCGCGTATAGAATCGGGTGATGTTGACCCGAGGTTATCTACACTACGCAAAATATTTGATGCTTTTGAATCTACAGAGAAAGAACATATATTGGTGAAAGATATCATGCATTCACCCGTGATCCACGCCACATCTGACATTTCAGTTGATGAGGCAGTGCGACTTATGGAAAAATATGGCTTTTCACAAGTTCCAGTTATCGATAATGGTGTTCCGGTCGGAAGTATATCTGATGACATGATCGTAAGGTCAATGGGGGATAAAAAAGCAAATGCAATCTCCCAGATGAAAGTGGAGGACATGATGGAAGAATCATTTCTTACCGTAACCCCCAAAACAGACATCGGTGTGGTATCACACATGCTTGAGAGAAATCCTGCTGTGCTGGTACTGGAAAAAGGGCGGGTTGTCGGTGTCGTGACAAAACATGATGTGATCAGTTTGTTACACGACAAACGTCATTCATGAAGTTGATCTTCTGCAGGCATAACTGCAACTTCGATCGATCATCTGACTACAATTATATAGTAGATTTGCATTACTGGGTGCAAACTGAATTGAATTTCAGATGAAAGGTAACAAGTCATTGTAATATCATTTCAATATAATCTTATAACATAAAGATAATCTTAAAATTGGGAGAATAATTATGGATTTGGAAGACACATTATTAATGATGCCCGGTCCTGTGCCGGTAGCGCCTCGAACACTGCGGGCGATGGCTAAACCGATGATAAATCACAGGGGTGCAGCATTTTCTGAAATGTATGATGACTGTCGTGAGATCCTTGCAGACGTGTTCAATACAAAGAACGATATTTTTGTATTAAGTGGTTCCGGAAGTGCATCCATGGAAGCCGCCATCGGTTGTACCATCAATAAAGATGACACCGTTGTTGCGATCGAGAACGGGAAGTTTGGGCAGAGATTCAAGGACATTGCAGGTCGATACGGAAACGTGGTGCCACTGGAATTTGAATGGGGCGAGGGTATCGATCTTGGAATTGTCGAAGATAAACTCTCAGAAGGCGCAAAGGCCATTACAATGGTACACAACGAAACTTCGGCGGGTATCATGAATCCTGCTAAAGAGGTTGGAAAACTTGCAAAGAAGTATGATGCTTTGTTCATTATGGACGGTGTGACATCCATTGGCGGAGATGTTGTAAATGTCGATGAATGGGGTGTTGATATTGCAGTTGTGGGTTCCCAGAAATGTATCGCAGCACCGCCCGGACTTTCGATGATATCTGTAAGTGAACGCGCGTTCGCAGCAATGGATGATGTTGACCAGATGCCATATTATCTTGATCTTAAAGCATACAAGAAGAGTGCTGACAAGGAAAGTACACAGACTCCCTATACACCTGCAGTTCCATTGTTCTTTGCATTGCAGGATGCGCTTCATATTGTAAAAGATGAGGGAATGGATGCAAGGATCAAACGTCACAGAACAGGTGCGGAAGCGATCCGTGCAGCAACTGCTGCTATGGGAATCGATATGCTTCCAACGTTGAATGAATACAGCAGTTATTCAAATACCGTTTCTGCAATGAAAGCACCGGAAGGTGTTACTGGAAATGACATTAAGAACGACATGCTTAAACGCGGGATCGTTATCGCAGGCGGACAGGACAGACTTAGCGGCAAGATATTCAGGATCGGAAGCATGGGTAATTTCACATCGCGTGATATACTCATCACAATTGCACAACTTGAAACCGTACTTTACAAACGCGGCGTAGTATCCGATTATGGTGCAGGGATCCAGGCAGCAACTGAAGTTATGGATACACTTCTGTGAGTGTAAGTATTGAAGTGTAAAGTACAAGATGAATACAAATTAAATTTAGTTTAGTGACAATATGCCAACAATCGGAATTGTGGATACGACATTCGCACGCTTTGATATGGGACATGCGGCAATCGATGAGATACAACAGAATGTGTCTGTCAATATCAGGCGTACTACTGTTCCAGGCATCAAGGACCTTCCCGTCGCATCCAAAAAACTCATTGAAGAAGAAGGATGCGATATTGTAATAGCACTTGGTATGCCGGGTGCACAGGAAAAGGATAAGGTCTGTGCGCATGAAGCCTCAATGGGATTGATCCAGGCACAACTTATGACCAATACACACATCATCGAAGTGTTTGTCCACGAAGACGAGGCGAAGGATGAGCGCGAACTTGCATTTCTGATGGAAAGCCGGGCACGCGAGCATGCTTTGAACACGATTAAACTTTTGTTTAAACCAGAGCAGTTGACAAAACTTGCAGGAACAGGGCAAAGGCAGGGATTTGAGGATGCTGGTCAGGTTCGAATGTAAATTTCAGCAATTAAGAATATTGCTACATACATCATCTTAAAATACTTTCATATAAATTATATCTAAAGAGCATTTTAATTGATAAATCTACAATGGAGATAATACATGGTGATTAATTTAGGATTTGTTGTGGCCGAGTTTAATCGGGATCTGACATACCAGATGGAACTTCTTGGGATCGAGCACGCGAAATTTTTAGGAGCGGAAGTAAAGGAGACAATCCTTGTCCCGGGTGTTTTTGACATGCCTCTCGCGATCAAAAAACTGTGTCTGATGGATTCCATCGACGCGGTTGTTACAATTGGTATAGTGATAGAGGGTGCAACAAAACACGATGAGATAGTTGTTCAGCAGGCTTCACGAAAGATCATGGATCTAGCACTTGAGTATAATAAACCTGTAACACTCGGAATTGCAGGACCTGGCATGACTCGAATGGAAGCACACCAGCGTGTGGATTATGCAAAACGTGCTGTTGAAGCAGCCGTTAAAATGGTTCAGCGTCTTTAAACTCATTAATATTCAACCATTAAATAAAATACATACAATGAAAAACGGAAAAAGTTGATCATCATGCCATCATCAAGACTCGAGCGTATGGAAGAATCGGCAACGATTAGGATTGCAAATATTGCAAGCCAACTGAAACAGGATGGCGTTGATGTCATTAGTTTCAGTCTGGGTGAACCTGATTTTGATACTCCAAAACATATTTGCGATGCTGCAGCAGATGCAATGTATCGCGGAGAGACTCACTATGCACCATCTACCGGCATTCCTGAACTGAGAAACGCCATTGCTGAGAAATTGCGTACTGAGAATAAACTGGATGTAAAGGGGTCAGATGTTCTTGTCACCCCTGGTGCCAAGCAAGCAATATTCGAGATAATGATGTCGGTCCTTGGTGACGGCGATGAGGCAATACTTTTTGATCCTGCATGGGTATCTTATGACCCATGTATCAAATTCGCAGGCGCGGATAGTGTATGGGTACCAACTGATCCGGATAATGGATTTTCCCCTTATGATATTTTAGATAGCATAACCAACAAGACACGTATGATCGTTGTGAACAGTCCGTCCAATCCTACCGGCGGTGTGTTTGGAAAGGACGTACTAAGACAGATTGCAGATCTTGCTATCGATCATGACCTGCTTGTGCTTTCCGACGAGATATATGAAAAGATCGTCTATGACACAAAACACATTAGTATCGGCGCGATGGACGGCATGCATGAGCGTACTATCACTGTGAATGGTTTTTCAAAAGCATATGCAATGACTGGCTGGCGCCTTGGTTATGTGACTGCAATACCTGAAATTTTGAAGGGTCTACTTAAGATCCATTCCCATTCTGTAAGCAGTGCAACTACTTTCGCACAATATGGCGGTGTTGCAGCACTTACAGGTCCGCAGGAACCTGTTCAAGAGATGGTAGCAGAGTTCAAGGTCAGACGTGACATCCTGATCGATGGTTTAAACTCACTTGGCATCAAGTGTAAAAAGCCTGAAGGTGCATTTTATGCATTTGCAGATGTCAGTGAATACGGAAACGGTGACGAAGTTACCGAGAAACTACTTGCAGACGCACATGTTGCTGTTACACCTGGATCTGCTTTTGGCCCAAGCGGCAAGGATTTCATTAGGATATCTTATGCAACTTCGCAGGACCGGATTCGAGAGGCGCTTGGTAGGATAGAGAACGCGCTGGTTTGATCGATCGGAGCATCAATTCCACCGCAGGCGGCGTACTTTCACACCACTGACCCTCGTAATATGGACTTTCTGACAGTCTTGTGTAAGATTGCATATTCCTAATTAATGCGGCAGTGATATTTTATTTTCTCATTTTTAAAGGAACGTGCCGCCTGTGGCGGATTGTTTTGGCGTCGAAAATAACTAACTAAATTCCAAATTTGTATTTCGTGGTATAGAAACGTGCTGCGCGCGCGTTTTGATGAGTTGCGTGCAAGTAAATAAAGTAATATAATTAACGTATTTGTTCGTATATACCCCTTATTGCAAGAGCAACAAAAAAATGTATCTTGTCACCTACTATCTAAGTAGGTCGAGAGGGATAACGAGTATTTTGTTTGGGATCACGTTCCCGTAGCTAAACCTGTTACCCTCTCA
>JAUSPM010000203.1 GCA_030655675.1 Methanosarcinaceae archaeon
GTGACCTCTGATATCTCAACATCACTATGTTTGAGAGCATCAAAATTCCGGCGTGCTTCTTCTGTTTTTATCTGGAATGCATGGCCGAGCAGGATTACCTTTGGTCGAATGGCCAAATCGGACGCGAGATGGCGTGCTGCAACAAAGGCATCGCCTCCGTTATTGCCTCTGCCTGCGATGAGTATTACTTTATTTTTCTGTCCGCCGCCGATCTTATCGCTGACCGCTTGTGCGATTGCAGCACCTGCATTTTCCATAAGTTGCAGGCGGCTCAGGCCTAAGTACTCGCAGTTTGCATCAATTGCATTCATCTGTGCTGATGTTATTGCGTTCATTATTTTGATCACTTGTTTCTTTGTAGTAATATGTCTTTTAACAATCATATATTCTTTCCCATTTGGAAAGGGCATCATAAATGGTAATTATTTGCAAACAATTGTGCAATAATGAATTTTTAAAAATCAATAACTATAAAAATATTTATTACATTACATCCCATGAAGCTGATATAATGGTCAACACAACAGAAAACGCAAATTTCATCTGGAGCATCGCCGATCTTTTACGAGGGGATTACAAGCAAGCAGATTATGGAAAAGTGATACTTCCACTTACAGTACTCAGACGGCTGGACTGCGTTCTTGAGCCTACAAAACAAAAAGTACTGGACTTTTTACCAAAAATTGAAAGTATGAACATCCAGAATGTTGACCCTGTGCTAAACGATGTTGCAGGCTTGAATTTCCATAACAAGAGCAAGTTTGATTTCAAGACCATGATGGCTGACCATCACGATATCGCTGCCAATCTTTCAAACTACATCAATGGATTCTCTGATGATGCAAGGAATATCATTGAGTATTTCAAGTTCAATGAGCATATCGAAAAGCTGGACAAGGCAGATCTGCTTTATAAGATTGTAAAGAGATTTGCTGAGATCGACCTGCATCCTGATAAAGTAAGTAATATTGAAATGGGATATATTTTTGAAGAGCTGATACGCAAGTTCTCTGAGTTGTCCAATGAGACCGCAGGGCATCATTTTACGCCAAGAGAGGTCATTCGGCTGATGGTTAATTTGCTTTTTGTCAATGACAGGGATGTGCTTACAAAAAAGGGCATTGTGAAAACTCTTTACGATCCGGCATGTGGCACAGGCGGTATGCTTTCAATCGCTGAGGAGTACCTTCAGGAACTCAATCCTGATGCAAGGCTTGAGGTTTTCGGACAGGAACTTAATGATGAGTCCTATGCTATATGCAAATCGGACATGCTTATTAAAGGTCAGACAGCTTCCAATATCAAATTCGGGAATTCTTTTAATGCAGATGGGCTTGAAGTTGAAAAATTCGATTATATGCTCTCCAATCCTCCTTTTGGTGTGGAGTGGAAGAAGGTTGAGGAATTCATTAAAAATGAACATGATAGCAGAGGGCATGATGGAAGGTTTGGTGCAGGTTTGCCAAGGATCAGTGACGGGTCGTTCCTTTTCCTGCAACACATGATCTCAAAGATGAAACATGGAACCGATGGCTCACGCATTGGCATTGTTTTTAATGGATCGCCCCTGTTCACGGGAAGTGCAGGAAGCGGAGAGAGCGAGATACGCAGATGGATTATAGAAAACGATATGCTTGAAGCTATTATTGCCATGCCGGATCAGCTTTTTTACAATACAGGAATCAACACATATGTGTGGATTGTTACTAATCGTAAGGAAGATGAGAGGAAAGGAAAGATACAGCTGATAAATGCAGTTGGTTTTTACAAGAAAATGAAGAAGAGCCTTGGTAATAAACGCAATGAGATGAGCAATGATGATATTGCCACTATTACAAACATCTACGGAGATTTCAGGGAAGGCGAGTACTCGAAGATATTCGATAACGAGTACTTTGGATACTCCCGCATAACTGTTGAAAGACCCCTTAAACTCAATTTTCAGTCATCGATAGAAAGGATCGAGGGTCTCAAAGAGGAGAATGCTTTCATTGATCTGGCATCCAGCAAGAAAAAGGGTGATGCAGGTGAAAAGGAGATCGAAGCCGGAAAGAAGATACAGGCTGCTATTATCGATATGCTTTCATCTATGGATCCTGACACTATCTACAAGAGTCGTGATGAGTTTACATCCATCTTGAAGAGAGAGATCAAGAAGGCGGGTATTGATGTTAAACCGGCTCTGTTTAAGGTAATTCTTAAATCTTTATCCGAGCAGGACGAGACTGCTGATTTTTGCAATGATAAGAAAGGCGAACCTGAGTCTGATACGGGTTTGAGGGATTATGAGAATGTTCCTCTTACGGAGGATATCAATACTTATTTTGAGCGTGAGGTTGTGCCTCATGTTCCTGATGCATGGATTGATGAGACCAAGACGAAGGTCGGGTATGAGATTAATTTCACAAAGGAATTCTACGAGTATCAGCCGCTTCGAAGTCTTTCAGAGATCAGGGCGGATATTATGGCTCTGGAAGAGGAGTTGGAAGGCAGTTTGAGGGAGATTTTGGGATAATGGGACTTCCTGTTAACATTCGGGAACTTATCAGCGGCACTACTGTTGAGTGGGAGCGTATTGAGTTTAAGAAGGGGTGGAATCCTGTTTCGGTACTGCATAGTATCTGTGCTTTTGCAAACGACATTAATAACTGGGGCGGCGGCTATGTCATCTTAGGAATCGATGAGAATGAGGGGCGGCCTGTTTTGCCACCTGTGGGGTTGGAAATCGCGAGTATCGATAAGATACACAAGGATCTGTTGAATCTCTGTAATCAGTTGCGCCCTGTGTATTTTCCGATTGTTCAGCCTGTGGTGATCCAGGAGAAGCATGTTCTTATTATCTGGGTTCCGGGCGGGACGACTAGCCCGTACAAGGCTCCTGTATCTCTTGGTGCAAAGAAGAATGGTGTTTTGAATGAATATGCGTATTATGTCAGGCGTTTTTCAAATACAGTTCTGGCAAAGCATGAGGATGAAAAGGAATTGGTGTCAATGGCAGGAACGGTTCCTTTTGATGACAGGATCGATCAGAATTCAAGCATCACGGATTTGAACTTCACACTTATCAAGGCTCATCTTGCAGAGATTGAAAGTGATCTTTTGTCTGAGGCAGATGAGATTCCATTTGTTGATCTTTGCAGAAGGATGAGTATTGTTGAAGGTCCCAACGAATTTGTCCGACCAAAGAACGTGGGCTTGTTGTTCTTTAATGATGCACCCCATGAGTTTTTCAGCCAGGCGCAGATTGATGTTGTTGAGTTTAAGGATGATGCCGGAGATAGATTTGTTGAGAAGATTTTCAAGGGTCCCCTGAGACACCAAGTTGTTTCCTCACTTGCTTATATCAATAATTTTTTGGTTGAGACGGTACAAAAGGTTCCCGACAGGCCGCAAGCCATTCGTTATTTCAATTATCCGTATGTTGCTATTGAAGAAGCTCTTGTTAATGCAGTATATCATAAAAGTTACGAGATACCCGAACCTGTAGAAGTCAGGATAGAGGTAGACAGAATAGAGATCCTGAGTTTCCCCGGACCTCTCCCCCCTATTACCAAGGATAATCTGATGGAAGAAATAGTCACATCAAGAAAATACCGAAACCGCAGAATTGGTGAACTTTTAAAAGAACTCCACCTTACCGAGGGACGGAACACCGGATTTAGAAAAATACGAAATGCTATGAAACATAACGGCTCCCCCGAACCTATTTTCAAGACCGACGATGATAGAAGTTATTTCATAACGATTTTACCAATTCACTCTGATGCCCATGATGAAGCTAGAGTCAAGGGCCCAGTCAAAGGACTAGTCGAGGCCCAAGTCGAGGCTAGAGTCGAGGCTAGAGTCGAGGCT
>JAUSPM010000185.1 GCA_030655675.1 Methanosarcinaceae archaeon
GTAGGTGACAAGATACATTTTTTTGTTGCTCTTGCAATAAGGGGTATATACGAACAAATACATAGGATTTACTCCCCAATCAACATCTCCAAATACGAAACCCGTATCGAATCCTCTTGCCAAATCTCCAATCTTTCCAAAAACCCAAATACGCGCGTTCTGTGTTCATCCACATCCGATTCCGAC
This sequence comes from Methanosarcinaceae archaeon, assembly GCA_030655675.1. Classification (GTDB taxonomy): domain Archaea; phylum Halobacteriota; class Methanosarcinia; order Methanosarcinales; family Methanosarcinaceae; genus Methanovorans. Next base: position 187 of record JAUSPM010000185.1, read on the forward strand.
TCCACAATAGTCTCGACCTCAATGAACTCCCCAAGCCCATCAATCGAATCAAGACATATCACAAGGTTTTCAAACTCAAAGACATCGCGCGTTTTCTTGACAACTCCCGACTCAACAAAACCGAGTGAAAGCAGGATATTGCGCATGATCGCAGCATCAACATCTGTCTCGAACTCCTCGCGTGTCTTGGAAACGGCATCAAGTTTCTTACCTTTGTATGTAAGAACCGCGCGATCGTTGACGATACGTATCCGTAGTGCCTCATCAGTAATTGAAAAATCACGGTGTGGCGCGTTATAATAAGTATCACAATGGTGCTCCATACCAATTGCACGCGCACCGATCTCATTGAGCAGATACTTTATCCGCTCATGGTTGGCGCGTGCTTTAACCTCTATTTCTATCATCTATGCAGGTATGAATTTGGTACCGTAATATATCATACCCCTATCGCTGCCCTCTCCGAGTTTCCTGAAAACAGGTTTAACTCTCATTCCGATGCTCATCTCCTCGGATTTAGCTACGATTTGGCTTGTAAGACTTGGTCCCTCATCCAGTTTCACAATTGCAAGCACATAAGGGGTTTGGTGTTCAAACCCTTCGGCTGCCGTATGAATAATGGTATAGGTAACGATCTCTCCACCACCACCGAACTTATATGGTTCAAGTTTACCATCTCGCCTGCATGTAGGGCACATGTTTCGTGGAGGATAGTAATACTCGTCACATTCACTGCAATGTGTCCCGATCAGGTTGTACCTGTTGACCTGCTTTCTCCAGAATCTTGAAACTGACATTTATATCACCTGTTCCTCGAAAGAATATGTATCACAGCCGTTGCACCGGATCCGCCCACATTATGGGTCATTCCGATCTCTGCCCCGTCAACCTGCCGCTTACCTGCCTCACCGCGCAGTTGCAAGGTGACCTCAACAGCCTGTTTGATACCTGTCGCACCGACCGGATGTCCGCATGCTTTCAGTCCACCAGATGTATTCACAGGAATTCGTCCGCCGATCGCAGTCTCTCCTTCCTGTGTTACTTTGCCGCCTTGTCCTTTCTTTGCAAATCCGAGATCTTCGATAGCACATATCTCTGCAATTGTAAAGCAGTCATGTACCTCGACAAGATCAATGTCCTTTGGTGTAAGTTTTGCCATTTGATACGCTTTTTTCGCTGCAAACACAGTCGCGTCCAGTGTAGTTATATCACGACGGTCATGCAATGCGATGGTATCACTTGCCTGTGCGGTCGCTTTTATGTAGATCGGAGTGTCCGTATATTCATGTGCAATGTCCGCAGGTGCCAGAACAAGTGCTGAAGCACCGTCGGATATCGGAGAACAATCAAAAATGTGCAATGGGTCAGCCACCATAATGGATCTCAACACCGCGTCCACACTTATCTTGTTCTTGTACTGGGCGATGGGGTTCATTGAACCGTTAAAGTGATTCTTGACAGCCACCTCTGCGAGTTGCTCGCTTGTGGTCCCGTACTTATCCATATGCATCTTTGCGATCATTGCATACAGGCCTGGGAACGTCGCACCCATGATGCCTTCCCATTCACGGTCAGCCGCTGCAGCCAGAGCAGTTGATGCGCTTGATGCAGATATGTCTGTCATCTTCTCAACACCTGCTGCAACAACAATATCCTCATATCCGGATGCAACCGCCAGTATACCCTGACGAAGTGCCAGTCCACCGGAAGCACATGCAGCCTCGACACGCGTTGCCGGTACATGAAGGTTTCTTGCAAGCCCTGAATAATCAGCGATCAATGCACCCACATGTTCCTGGTCAACGAATTGGCCACTGCTCATGTTCCCGACATACATGCTACCGATATCCTCTCCGGCAACACCCGCGTCTTTAAGTGCTCCAACACCTGCTTCTACAAAGATGTCCCTCAATGACTTCTCCCACATCTCACCAAAATTCGTGTTTTTTACTCCAATAATTGCTACTTCTCTCATGATCAACACCTTATGCGAGTTTTATCTTGCCTTTATGCTTGGCATACATTGCATAATCCATGTATATCGGATCCTTCAACAAGTCTTCCACAGTCGGAGCACCATTTCGTATCTCCTCGATCCTATCTGTGACAGTAATGCTGAATGCATCACCACCCGCACCGGATCCAAAGGCAGTGGCAAATATCCTGTCACCGGGTTTTGCCTGATCAAGTGTTGCTGCGATTCCCATCATGCATGAAGCTGAGTATGTATTACCAAGTCTTGGTACAACCAATCCCGGTTTTATCTGTTCTTTGCTGAATCCCAGCATTTTTGCAACACGTGTCGGGAATTTTCCGTTTGGCTGGTGGAATACTGCATAATCGTAATCAGAGGGTTTTGTACCAATCTTTTCCATAAGTCCGTTCGCAGCACTTGTCACGTGTTTGAAATAACCCGGCTCACCTGTGAATCGACCGCCGTGTTCAGGATAGGGCATTCCTTCCCTTCTCCAAAAATCAGGAATATCTGTTGTAAATGAATAAGTGTCTTCAATGATCGCTGCAAGTTCGGATTTCTTCTTACCTATAAGATAAGCAACTCCACCGGCTGCCGCAGTATATTCAAGTGCATCACCAGGTGCGCCCTGTGAAACATCTGCACCAATTGCAAGACCAAGATCAACCATATCCGATCCTACAAGACCCATACATGCCTGGATCGCTGCAGTACCTGCCTTACATGCGAATTCAAAATCCGCAGCAGTCATCACAGGAGTAGCACCAATGGCCTCGGCAACGATCGTACTTGTAGGTTTAACTGCATAAGGATGACTTTCCGATCCCGTGTACACTGCACCGATACGTTGCGGATCAATACCGCATCGCACAATCGCAGACCTTGCGGCTTCCACTGCTATGGTCGCTGTATCCTCATCAAGGTCTGGCACCGATTTTTCGTTAACCATTAGACCTGCTATGAGAATGTCTGCATCATCGCCCCAAACACGGGCGATGTCTTCTACCTTTATTCTGTATCTTGGAATATAGGCGCCGTATGATACAATACCAACACTCATTTTCATCACCTACTATAAAATATTATTAAAACTGTTAATAATTATTATTATTATTATTCAACTGAACTGTTTACTGTATTTTTTCAGGTTTTCTATCAAAGTATCAAGGTCCATTGTGGTCGCAAGAAGCGGGATCCGATCGATCTCTGCCATCTTTTTTGCCATAGGATCAACTTCACTCCCTCGCAGTCCGTGAATTATAACTGCACCGGGTTTTAGGTTTGTTACACGAATTGCCACCATCGGGGATTTGCCTGTGGACACTCTTGTAAAGATCATCGCACGTTCTGTGCTCCAGCCGTAGAGATTTTGGAACTCATGCGATGAGAGTTCAGTGATTGCTTTTTTACTATCAACTACCGTAAAACCATACAATGGTTTCTCAATTCCTTTATATACAGTATCAGCCTCGATCAAAGTTGCCAGTTTTGCAACCTGTATCGGATATGTATATTCGTATGTGGTGTACACGGCTTTTGATGTGGTCGTAGTATAAAGCATACCTTCGTATGCATGTATCTTTTGACCGCCACGCTCAGAATCGATGTCCAACAATGCTTTAACGATCTTGCTCACGATCATGGTGCCCGGAGATTTTCGTCTACCGCTTTCATAATCGCTTATGACAGATGGTGATACGCCCAGATAACCGGAGAGGTCGGTTTGTGCAATCTCAAAGTTCAACCTCCATTTTTTCAGTGTTTCGCCCGGTTTTTCGGACAGAGTTATCTCACCTGCCATCTTTTCAGATAATCGCTGGCGAATACTGTCGTGTGACTCGTTACCTGTCATATTACATTTAGCATAGATGTGAGATTTGCATATATATTTAACGAATGCGACTTCGTTGTTTGCCGAAATGTGTTTCTACTTTAATTTCATTGAATATTCAATCTTTTATAATATGTCTGCTATCAACATTATAATATGCTTCGACAAAACAATGAAATAAAGATGAATGTTTCTGAACTTCTTATGTATTTTAAATGTCCCAGACAGGTGTATTACTTGTATCGAGGGCATGAATTCATGCCTGATATATCATCTCAATATATTGAAAGTATGCTATTGAAAGAACTTGCCTTTGCCTATCCGGATGTTGTCAGTGTGTATTCGTCAAACGACGTGGGTATGGTTGAGAGTGTTGTCGAAAACCTTGAAACTGAACTTTGTCGTGTTTATGACAATATTGAACTTATCCACCCGGGTGAACTTGAAGGAGCATCTCCGGAAATGATGGATGATGCAAGATTAGCAGTTTCGGAATGTATCAAAGAGATTGGCACCAATCTTGCATCAGCCATCAATGAACATGGAAAAGAGGAGTTGCTCAGTTGTATAGATCCTGTAAAAACAGACCCCATACTATATTCTAAGCGCATTGGATTATCGGGTATGCCTTCCAAACTTATCTGTTATGATGGGAATGTTGTTCCATCGGTCATTAAAACCGGAAAACATCCGGAAAACGGCGTGTGGAATAATGATCGGTTACATGTAGCAGCACTTGCAATGCTTGTTGAAGAGGAATACGGAAAAACCGTTGAATATGGTTTTGTAGAGTATGCAAGATACGGCATTGTCAGAAAGGTTATTGTTCGGGCTAATGACAGGCGTCAGATATTGAAGATTGGGAATCGTGTGAAAAAGATCAAAGACGGTACAATGCCTGATAAAAAAGAAGGACCTCTTTGCGAGTATTGCAATTATTCGGAAATGTGTGGTGCATGTAGTGCGAAAGTGTCGCTTGCATCCAGGTTTTTTTGAAACGGGGCAAGCAGGTTTAATCGAAAAATTTTAAACCTATTGCATCCAATCTATGTTTATATTATATTTATACTTGTAATTATGTTTGTATTTGGGAGATGAGAACGTGTATGTCAAATATTTCCGTTGTTTTGGGTGTGATGAAACGTATCTGCCGGATGAAATTGAATCACTTCCAATAATGCGATGTCAGAAATGTGGCTCTGCACTTGATGCTGAATATGATTACGATTCAATCCGAAAAGAGATAATTTCCGACAATTTCAGGCGTGATACACCGACTCACTGGAAATATTGGCCTTTCCTGCCGGTATCTGACCTATCAGCCCTTGTTACAATGGGGGAGGGTGCAACACCGCTTCTTGAGCATCATGCAATCACCCGATCGATTGGAGCCGCACACCTGCACTTCAAGTACGAGGCACAAAATCCGACTGGTTCTTTCAAAGACCGCGGCTCGTCCCTTGAGATAACAAAGGCTCTTGAACTTGGAAAAAAGAAGGTAGTTGTGGCATCCACAGGCAACATGGGTTCTTCGATCGCAGCGTATGCGGCTTTTTCAAACATGGAATGCGTTGTTTTTGTTGCAGATGTTGCGGCTGATGTAAAGGTTGCGCAGATGCGGGCATATGGTGCGGATGTGCGCATGGTTAACGGTGATTATCGCATTGCCATGAAAGAAGCAGAGGATCATGCCCGTAATAACAATGATTCGTTCCTGACAGGCGATTATCCATGGCGTTGTGAGGGTACGAAAACGGTTGGGTTTGAGATACTTGACCAGTTGTACTGGAAAGTGCCTGATTACGTGATAGCGCCGATCGGTAATGGTACACTGCTATGGAGTTTGTATGAAGCATTCCGCGATATAGTTGGTGTTGGTATGACAGAGCGCATTCCGCGTATAATCGGAGTTCAGGCAGAAGGTTGCAATTGTGTTGTACAGGCGTGGACGGATGGCGCGCAGTCGATCGAATCTATTGATAACCCAAAGACCGTTGCAACTGCGATCGCTTGTGGAGATCCAATTGATGGTCTTGCTGCACTTCGGGCTATGAGGGAATCGGACGGTCTGGGTGTGAGTGTCAGTGATGATGAGATCCTTGCGGCAAGGAATTATCTTGCAAGACATGGGATACTTGTTGAGCCAAGCGGTGCTGTTTCGTATGCAGGTGCACGCAAGGTTAAAGATACTCTTATCGGCCAGAAAGTTGTATGTATTGCGACGGGGCATGGGCTTAAGGATATGAAGGGGTTGTGAGGATATGGTTGATGTTGATACAATTCTCGTTTTTGTTTTGTGGTTTTTGGTCCCGAGGCAATCCGCCGCAGGCGGCACATTCCATGATTACTAAGAAAACGTAGATATGTACTGATTAGATATGTACTGATAATTGTATTCTCTTTTCATGCTCAATAGACAAATTAGGGCGTACTTATGCGCTGGTGATGATGGGATATGCCGCCTGCGGCGGTTATGCTGTTTTTTGATACCAGTTAGATCAATTGTATTTACGTTCCCTCCTCTTGTCAGATGTGCAAAATGAAAATTTCGCCCAAAAGTCTATTTAAGTATGCAACTGTTCTGCCTGCCATGTCAAAACCTGTTTATCTTGGGGAAATGCTCCTGCACTGGTGCAAGTCCTGCAATGTTCCTGTACTTGGAAAGAAATGCGGATGTGGTGCGAAGACACAGAAAGTTACAGTCACTCCGCCAGGCGATATTCGTCCGGGTTTTGAGTATGATATTGACCATATCAATTCTGTTTCTATTGAACAGTTCAATGTTCCTCTTATTTCGCCGGATCGTTTGGTTGTGATGAATAAGGCTCCTTATGATGACAGGATGGAGGAGATCATAGTTGACGGTGAGGTTGTTGCAAGTATCAGGTTCGAGATCGATGGGCTGAGATGGGTACTTCTCACAAGGGCTGGTGGTGCACGTCGTATTTTTGGTGGTAAGGACAAAGATAAAGATAGGATGCGGAACTGGGTTGAGATAGATAAGGATGCTGTTAGTTTTATCGTGAAGGGTGCAAACGTGCTGGCTCCCGGGATTGCGGATGCTGACCCTGATATCCGGGAAGGGGACGAGGTTGTTGTGCTCACTCCCGATGGCGGGATTGTGGCTGCCGGACGTGCTAAGATGGATGGTGCGACAATGCTCAAGCGTGAGCGGGGCATGGCAGTCAAGTGTCGCTGGAGTGAGGCACCGTGTGATATCGTGATTCCAAAAGGCGGTCAGACTTGGGATGATGCGGTGGCTGCAAATTCCGATATTCTGGATGGGTTCATTGAACGGTCACACAAGTTCATCAGGAATGTCGCAGAAACTACCAAAAGACCTGTGACGGTTTCATATTCAGGCGGTAAGGATAGTCTTGCAACACTTCAACTTGTGAGTGAATGTCTGGATGATTATGAATTGATGTTCGCAGATACCGGACTTGAATTCCCTGAAACAGTTGAGAATGTGAAGGTTGCTGCCAAACGATATGGCCATCCTCTGCATACAATCAGTGTTGGTGATGCTTTCTGGGAATCTGTGGATGATTTTGGACCACCGAGCGTTGAGGTCAGATGGTGCTGTAAGGTATGCAAACTTGGCCCCATCACGCAACTTATTGAGGATAATTACGATAACGGATGCCTGACCTACATTGGCCAGCGCAAGTATGAATCCAGTGCCCGTGCAAAGAGTGAGCGGGTATGGAAGAACCCCTGGGTTGGGAATCAGGTCGGTGCTGCACCGATACAGGACTGGACTGCGCTGCATGTCTGGTTGTACCTTTTCAGGACAGAGGCACCTTATAATCCGTTATATGAGCAGGGTTTTGACAGGATTGGGTGCTGGCTTTGTCCTTCTTCGTCACTTTCGGATATTGTACGTCTCAAAGAGACCCATCCTGAAATGGAGAAACGCCTGACTGACTACCTGTATGGATATGCAGAGCGCATGGGATTGTCAAAAGAGTGGGTGGAACACGGGTTCTGGCGCTGGCAAACATTGCCGTCACATATTGCAGCCATTGCGGAGAAGAAAGGCATCAATACTGTGCCGAAAAGTGAGGGCAATGATGTTCTCACTTTCACGATGACATCGGGATACCAGCCATGCAAAGCAGGTGGCATGTCTGCTGAGGGAGGTTTTGGTACTGCACTGGATCTTGTGCATCTTGAAGAATCACAAATGCTGCGCGCTGCTGGTGATGTTTCGTATATGGCAGGTGTGATCTCTATTCTGAATGGTGAAGACCGTGCGCAGATTTTTGCATCCGGGAATGTGACTGCACGAAGCGATACGGAAAAGAAAGCACGCAGGTTGATGCACAAAGTGGAATTATCCATCCGGCGCGCACTCAAGTGTCATGGGTGCGGGGTTTGTGTTGGAAACTGTCCGAATAATGTACTCACTATCGAGGATGGGGTGGCTGTTATAGGGGATGGTTGCGTCCACTGCGGGAAATGTATCGAGGTCTGTCCGGTTGTGAAGTTTGGGTAGGGCGGCGGTTCTTTTTTGTACTTACGGATTGAACTAAAAACAATGCAACAAACGCCGCAGGCGGCACATTCCGCCATGAACGAACAGATGAGCGTAGAAAATCAGTTGTCTATGTCTGATTCATGCATACAATCGGTTATATTTTGTAATCGTCTCACTGCGGAGCACGCAGAGGTCGCAAAGAGTTTTTTTTCTTTGCGGTTCTCCGATTCTATCTGGAAATGTATAAAATGTCTCAAAAAAGAATATAAACTTTCCAACCACACCATTTAAATGTTTCAAAACCATTATTTTTAAATGTTTACTGGATATTAAAACATATTAAGTAAAGGGTAGTAAAGACCATTATTGACAAGTTATTGATAAAATTAACGTATTTGTTTAGTCGGTCTAAAGTTGTGTTGTAGCGTATGCGGATTTATGGGTGAAAATAAAAACGGTACTACCACCCGTGCGTAGCGCGGCACCGTTCTTCACCACTGCCTTGAATACATATCGAAGTTTCAATCGCTG